>CAJJYZ010000009.1 GCA_905197485.1 uncultured Lachnospiraceae bacterium
TTTTCCGGGCTTTTTGAACCATTTTGATACGGTTTGAACAGCAGATTATCTCTTGCTGAACTGAGGCGCGCGACGAGCTGCCTTGAGACCGTACTTCTTACGTTCTTTCATACGTGGGTCACGTGTTAAGTATCCAGCTTTTTTAAGAACTGGTCTGTACTCAGCATCTGCCTGAAGTAAAGCTCTTGAGATACCATGACGGATAGCTCCAGCCTGTCCTGTGTATCCACCACCGCGAACGTTTACTAATACGTCAAATTTATCTGCTGTTTCTGTTGCAACAAGCGGCTGACGTACAACAACTTTTAATGTCTCAAGTCCGAAATACTCGTCGATGTCTCTTTTATTTATTGTAATTTTACCTGTACCTGGTACTAAGTATACTCTTGCTACTGATTTTTTTCTTCTTCCTGTTCCGTAGAATTTTGCATTAGCCATTGTAACTTCCTCCTTTCAACCTTTCCTTAAAATGTTAATACTTCTGGTTTCTGAGCCTGCTGTCCATGCTCTGCTCCAGCGTATACATGTAATTTTTTAATCATTGCTCTTCCTAAAGGTCCTTTTGGAAGCATTCCTTTTACTGCAAGTTCAACAACTTTTTCAGGTTTTTTAGCCATCATCTCTCTTAATGTAGTTTCTTTCATTCCTCCTACATAGTCAGAGTGATTGTAGTAGATTTTCTGATCTAATTTCTTACCTGTCACAGCCACTTTAGAAGCGTTGATTACGATTACGTAATCACCTGTATCGATGTGCGGTGTATATTCCGGTTTATTTTTTCCTCTTAAAACTTTTGCAACTTCAGATGCTAAACGTCCTAATGTGCATCCTTCAGCGTCAACTACATACCATTTTCTTTCAATCTTATCTGGATTAGCCATGTAAGTTTTCATTGGTCGACCTCCTAATTAATCTCATTGTTATCATTATTTGTTTATGGAAAACAATTCACTCCGGGGCTTTGGTGTAAATTGTTTCTTCTCATGTCATACTGTATTATTATATTATAAGGCTGTACTGCTGTCAACCTCTTTTTCCCTCTTTTCCGCAGTTTTTCACCGCATTTTTCAGGAATCCTAACGGATTTCCAGAAGTTTCTGCTTCAGTTCTCCTTCAATCCGGTTCAGCTCCAGTTCTGCCGCTCTTCTCTTCTCCCGACCTTCCGTCTGTATCTTCATCACCTCATCCAATGTGGATATCAGGCTTTCATTCGTCGCTTTCAGAGTCTCGATATCCACGATTCCACGTTCCGCTTCTTTCGCAGTATCAATCGTTGCCATTTTAAGCTTCTCCGCATTTCTTTTCAGAAGTTCATTCGTCATATCCGTCACTTCCCGCTGCGCCTTGGCAGCTCTTGCCGAGTTTTCCACACCAACCGCAAGAACCATCTGACTTTTCCACAATGGAATCGTATTGACAAGCGTAGACTGGATTTTCTCTGACATCTGCGTATCATTTCCCTGTACAAGCCGAATCTGCGGCGCCATCTGAAGCGAAATTGCTCTCGTCAGTTCCAAATCGTGAACTTTTTTCTCAAATCGATTGCATAGCGCGGAAAGGTCGCTTGCTTTCTGCGCGTCCTCCGGAAGCCCTGTCATTCTTGCACGAGATTCAAGTTCCGGCAATTCTCTCTGCTGCACGTCTTGAATCTTTCGTTTTCCTGCCTCGATGTACATGGACAGTTCTTTGAAATATGTAAGATTCAACTCATACATCTTGTCCAAAAGAGCGATATCCTTTAACAGCTGCATTTGATGGCTTTCAAGCTCTTTACAGATTCGTTCTACATTCGCCTCTGCCTTGTCATATTTTGCCCGCAGATTCGCCAGTTTATTGCCGCTTTTCTTAAAGAATCCTAAGAAACCTTTTCCCTCTTCTTCCACATCCATTTCCCGAAGTTCCGACACCACATCCGTAAGCATCTGTCCTACTTCTCCTAAATCCTTTGTCTTTACATTTTCAAGGGCTGTTTCTGAAAAGTCCGCCATCTTTTTCTGGGCGCCCGCTCCGTACTGAAGAATCATATTAGAACTTGTCAAATCGATTTTGGATGCAAAGTCCGCAACCTGTCGTTCTTCCTCCGGTGTCAGCACTACTTTTTCCGGCTCCGGTTTCACTTCTGCTTCTTTTTTCTCTTCAGCGAACGGTTCAAATGTAAGAACCGGAGATTCCTGCATCATATCGTCTATATTCTGTGCCATAAGTTTCTTCTCCTTCTACCTACTTAAAGTCTTTTTCTTTATATCCTTCTCTGGCAAGCATGGTCTGCAATACCGAAATATCCGAGGAAATATCAAACGCCGCATCCATGAATAAATCATCCAAAAGCTGTTCAAACGCATGTGTAATCGTATCCAGCGTATTTTCAATCTCCTGCATGGAAGCTGTCACATTCTCCCCTTTCACAGGTAATGCATCAAATTCTCTGTATGCATTCACAAGTTTCTCAGTGGTCGGAAGATAGTATTCCATGAACCTGTCCATTTCATCCATCTGTTCCGGATGCTTCTTCACCGATTCAAAAATTTTCCGCACAATCATTTCCAGCCTATCCAGTTTCGCGGAAATCACTGCGCCGGGAATCGCATCGTTGGCTTCCCGAATCGTGCGGATATAGTAATCGCCTTTGGCAATCATCTCTTCCACCGCCGTTTTCGGAACCTCTGCCCTTTGTTTCTGTTCCCGCTCTTCTTCCTCTCTTTGTCTCCTTGCCTCCTGTGCCTGACAGTATAGTTGATACGCATCTTTCGTCACGATAAAGCACGTTCCTTGTTCATCCAGAAATCCTTCCGGAAACATTCCTCTTTTGATTAATTTTTTTAATCTTTTTCGGACTTTTGAACCGGATTCTCCCGTTTTCTTTGAAATTTCTTCTACGGAACAGAATTCTCTTCCATCTAAAATCTGAAAATATTGACGAAACGTTCGATATCTTCCCCATTTTTTCATTCCGATTCCGAACAAAACCAGTGTACCCGCTGTCGCCATTCCGAAGAATATCAACGTCAACAGCGCCGCTATTCTTCCGTTTCCCCAAGAAGAAAACAGCATGACGGCGGAAGCAATCGTTATCATCATTCCGGCGGCCGTTCCGAGACCTCCGAAAATCGTCAGAAGCGGCCCCGCAATTTTCCCTTCTGTTTTTACGGGAACGCGCACTTTCGCTGCCTTTGCATGCGTCTGTTTTTCGTGTCCCGTCTCCCTGCGAGGCTGCGTGGTAGGCGGCGGTTCCACATGCGGCGCCTCGACATGTGGCGGTTCTACATGCGGCTCATAATTGGAATGATATCTTCCAAACTGACGTCTCGCCTCATCCATCGCCATATTCACCGTCTGATTAATTTTTTGATTCAACTGTCCATAGTCCATCGAATTCATCGCATCTTCTACGGTTCTTCTAATCTCTTCCCCTATATTTGAAAAATCTCTGTTATTCATTTACTGTCCCTTTCTTATCCGCTTCTGATGATGTTGTTCAAAAAGCCGTTCGATTCTCTCCACCAATCTCACAAGCTGGGTAAATACCGGCAGGGTGGCGATTGCGAATATAACGAGAAGCAGTCCGCTTTTTAGCGTCACTTCTTCCACACCGAACCACTGTCCCGCAAATACCGCGCTAAGCAGTAATCCTGCCAGCATTCCACACCACACAACCCAGCGGAAGGCATTCATCGGCTTCGATAACTGGAATAGAATCTGAAGTCCCACAATCGCAAGGAGCAGGGTGGCTGTTACAGAAATCTCTTCGGAGCTGACTCCGAATACGATTCCAAATACCATCAGCATTCCAACCATAACCACATCTGTAAGTCCTGCCGGAAGCGCTTTTAAGAACACATTCGTCAGGAAATGCCCCTTAATCATCTTCTTATTCGGCTCCATCGCCAGCAAAAACGCCGGAGTCCCTATCGTAAACATCGCAATAAACGATACTTGCGCCGGACGGAGCGGATATGTGATTGCAAATATCATAGAAATCACCGACAGAAGGAAAGAAAATATATTCTTCACAAGGAATAAGCTTGCCGACCGTTCGATATTATTAACGACCTGTCTTCCCTCTCCTACGACAAACGGCATTCTGGAAAAATCCGATTCCAGCAATACGAGCTGAGATGCCTGGGATGCCACATCGCTTCCGGATGCCATTGCCACACTACAATCCGCATCCTTTAACGCAAGCACGTCGTTCACTCCGTCTCCTGTCATTGCAACCGTTCTTCCTGCCCGCTTCAACGCTTTTACAAACATGCGCTTCTGCTTCGGAGTCACACGCCCAAATACCGTATACTTCTGTACCGCTTTCGCAAGTTCCGCTTCATTCTGTAACGTTCTTGCATCTACATAGTTTTCTGCATTTCTAATTCCTGCCTCCACTGCCACCTTGGATGCAGTCACCGGATTATCTCCGGAAATCACCTTAATCTCCACTCCCTGTTTTGCAAAATAGGCAAACGTCTCTTTGGCATTTCTACGAATCGGATTGGAAAGAGTCACTATCGCATACGGTGTCACTTCCTCCGTCAATTCTTTCCCGTCTGCTTCCCCATCATATACACCAAACACAAGGACACGATAACCTTTTTCACTCTGTTCTTCTATCCGCTCTTTGTAATCTTCGAACTTTTCTCCAAGCACCACCTCCGGTGCTCCTAAAACGTACTGTACACCGTCGATAAGCGCTCCGCTGTATTTATACGCAGAAGAGAAAGAAAGAACTTTGTCCGCTTTCTTCCCATAACCTTTCATATTCCGAAAATATTTCTGTAATGCTTCCATCGTACTGTTGTCACAGGACATGTTGAATACGAAGTCTGCCAGTTTCTCCGAGAGTAACGGCTCATCTTCTTTCAAAGAAATCACGCTATGCACTTTCATTGCATTCTCCGTAATCGTTCCCGTCTTATCCACACAGAGTACATCGACTCTTGCGAGCGTCTCGATACATTTCATATCATGCACAAGAACTTTCTGCTTTGCAAGTTTCATGACGCTCACAACAAGCGCTACGCTGGCGAGAAGGTAAAGTCCCTCCGGAATCATTCCAATCACAGCCGCAGTCATGGAAACCACGCTTCCGCGCAATGTATTTCCGCCGAGAAAATATTGCTGATACAACAAAATCAGTCCGACCGGAATGATGATAATTCCCACCGCTTTTACTAATTTATCCAAGGAACGAATCATCTCAGACTGCTCCCCTTCTCTTACTTCTTTCGCTTCCAGAGTAAGTTTCGACGCATAGGAATCCGCACCGACTTTCGTGAGCTTCGCATAACATTTTCCGGACACAACGAAGCTTCCGGATAACAGCTCCGTTCCTGCTTTTTTCGTAATCTCGTCCGACTCTCCGGTGATGAGCGACTCGTTGACCTGCGCCTCGCCGTCCACGACAACCGCATCTGCCGGAATCTGATTGCCCGCAGTGAAAATCACCAAATCATCCAACACAAGCTCTTCTGCCCTCACAGTCTTCTCCTGTCCATCCCGGATAACCCGCGCTTTCGGCGCGTTCAGGACAGACAATTTATCCAGCACGCTCTTGGAACGCAGTTCCTGAATGATTCCGATACATGTATTCAATATAATTACCGGTAGAAATGTAAGTTCACGAAACGCCCCTACCACAATCAGCAATGCCGCAATCCCGATAAATATGAAGTTAAAATACGTAAGTATATTGCTAAGAACAATCTCCTTCACCGTCTTAGACGGAGCCTCCACCGGAGTGTTCACCATTCCTTTTCGGACTCTTTCTTCTACTTCCCTGGAAGAAAGTCCTCTATCCATTTTTTCTTCCATAAGCACCTCCGTTAATCTATGTTATTATGATACCGTTTTGTGATAGAAATGTAAATTCTTTTTACAGATTTTATGGTATAATATGCACAATGTGCATTCAGCGCTCGTCTAATTTAGAATATTTTGAACTAAGGAGATTTCTTATGTGGGCTTATCATCAAATTTTTTATCAAATATATCCTATCGGTTTCTGTGGAGCTCCGGTTTCCAACGATGGCATCACCGTTCCGCGTATTCGCAAAATCATAGACTGGTCGGACTATCTGCAGTCTTTTGGCGTCGGTTCTGTGCTCCTGAATCCGATTTTTGAATCCGATAATCATGGATACGATACTCGGGATTTTCAGACCATCGATTGTCGTCTCGGGACAAACGAAGATTTTCAGGATGTCTGTCAAAATCTGCACGCGCATGGAATCAAAATTGTCCTTGACGGGGTATTTCATCATGTAGGTCGTGGTTTCTGGGCATTCAAAGATGTTCAGGAAAAGAAATGGGACTCTCCGTATAAGGATTGGTTCTATGTGAATTTTGATGGAAATACATGTTACAACGACGGATTCTGGTACGAGGGATGGGAGGGACATCTGGAACTTGTCAAATTGAATTTGCAGAATCCTGCCGTAACAGACTATCTGTTGGAATGTGTGAAATTCTGGATTGAAACTTTCGATATCGATGGGCTGCGCCTGGATGTGGCATACAGTCTGGACAGAAACTTTATGAAGCGTCTCAGAGCCTTCACTCAAGAGCTCAAACCGGAGTTCGTACTTGTCGGAGAAGTACTTTTCGGCGATTACAATCAGATTGTCAACGAGGAAATGCTTCACAGCTGTACAAACTATGAATGTTATAAAGGGCTGTACTCCAGTTTTAATTCCATGAATCTGTTCGAAATCGCCCATTCGCTTCACAGGCAGTTCGGGCCGGAACCTTGGTGCATTTACCGGCAGAAACATCTGATGACGTTCGCCGACAATCACGACGTCACACGACTTTCCAGTATTCTCACGAATCCGCGCCACATTCCGCTTGCCTACGGGCTTCTCTTTGGTATGCCGGGAATCCCATGCATTTATTATGGAAGCGAGTGGGGAGAAGAAGGCGTCAAAGCGCCGGACAATGATTATGCGCTTCGTCCTTGCTTTGACGAACCGCAGCCAAATGCGCTCACTGAAAAAATAAAACGGTATCTCTCTATTCGCAAGGGAAGTGAAGCACTCTGTGACGGCTCCTATCGAAATGTAGTCATCCAGAATCATCAGCTCATCTTCGAACGCAGGACAGAAAACGAGAAAATTTTCGTAGCCGTCAATGCTTCCGATGAGCCATACACCGCCTATCACGAGGAACTGCGGGGCACTTTCACAGAGCTCATTCAGAACCAAACTCTGGAAATGAACGGAAATATTACTTTAGAGCCATATAGCGTGAACTACTATAAATATCAACCGTAGTTCTTCTATCTTCGCTTATAAATATGGAAAGGAATTTTAAAAATGTTGCAAAAATAACCTCTTTTTTCAAGCGGGAAACTGTTCTGGCAGTCTCCCTGATTCTGGCTGCCCTGTCCTGCTTCCTCGTAAAGCCGGATGCCGCCTACGCCGGATATATCGACTTTCACACATTGGCTCTCCTTTTCTGCCTTATGGCAGTGATGGCGGGTCTTCAGGAAATCGGTCTTTTCGTCTATATCGGCGGGAAACTTCTGAATAAAGTGCATACGAAATATTCTCTCGTATTTCTGCTTGTATTCTTATGCTTTTTCAGCAGTATGCTCGTAACGAATGACGTAGCGCTTATCACATTTGTCCCGCTCGCCATTTTAATTTTACAGTTATCAAAGCAAGAACATCTTCTTTGCACAACCGTCATCTTACAGACGATTGCAGCAAATCTGGGAAGCATGATGACGCCGATTGGAAATCCGCAGAACCTGTATCTGTATACAAAATCCGGACTTTCCACCGGGGATTTTCTCCTTCTGATGTTCCCGTACACCGTTCTTGCCGGAGCCCTGCTCGCACTCTCCATCTGGATGCTTTATCACAAGCAAGGTTCCTTTGAACGTGTTCCAATCAAAGAAACGAAAATAAAGACTAAGCCGCTGATTTATTATTCGATTCTATTTTTGCTCTGTCTTCTGAGCGTGGCAAAACTTCTGCCTGTTTGGATGCTCCTCGCCATCATTGTGATTGCACTCCTCCTTGGAAACAGGAAATTATTCACGCAGATTGATTACGGACTCCTCCTGACTTTTGCCGCATTCTTCATATTTATCGGTAATATGGGACGTTATCCGGCGTTTCGCAATTTCCTCACCTCCATCATTCATGGGCGTGAGCAATTGACCGCCATTCTTTCCAGCCAGGTTATCAGCAATGTACCCGCCGCGCTTTTGTTATCCGGATTTACGAATCGCTGGAACGACTTGAT
Source organism: uncultured Lachnospiraceae bacterium (assembly GCA_905197485.1). GTDB lineage: Bacteria > Bacillota > Clostridia > Lachnospirales > Lachnospiraceae > Faecalimonas. The sequence continues at coordinate 8,239 of CAJJYZ010000009.1, forward strand.
TCTCGGAACCAATATCGGAGGTCTTGGAACCCTGATTGCTTCCATGGCAAGTTTAATTTCCTACAAACAAATCTCCTCCTCTTATCCGGAGCAGAAGAGAAAATATCTATGCCAGTTCACATTATGGAATGTAGCATTCCTTGCGGTATTTCTTCTCATCACAATCGTATCATAAAATACAAAAACGATACTTTCGAGCGACAAAAGGTGCAGCCATCTCATCCATCGGATAACTTAGCTGCACCTTTCTTTCCCACAAATCTCTATTATTTTGCAATCACTTTTCTAAAGTGTTTCTTTCCTTTTTTCACAACCACGCCTTCACCTTGAAGTGCATCGCTTGTAAATTCGGCATAAATGTCCGTCACTTTCTCACCGTCAACGGCAACGCCACCCTGCTGAACAGCACGTCTTGCTTCTGATTTTGATGGAACGAGACCACTCTTTACAAGTATGGTCAGAATGTCAATTTTGCCATCGCTGAAATCCTCTGCCTCTAATTCTGCTGTCGGCATATTTGCGGCATTTCCTGCACTAAATAATGCTCTCGCACTTTCCTGTGCCTTTGTCGCTTCCTCTTCGCCATGCACTAATTTTGTAAGTTCGAATGCAAGGATTTCCTTTGCCTGGTTCAACTGGCTTCCTTCCCATGCATCCATCTTATCGATTTCCTCTAATGGAAGGAATGTAAGCATACGGATACATTTCAATACGTCCGCATCCGCCACGTTTCTCCAGTACTGATAGAATTCGAATGGTGATGTCTTATTCGGGTCAAGCCATACAGCGCCGGACTGTGTTTTTCCCATCTTCTTTCCTTCTGAATTGAGAAGAAGTGTGATTGTCATGGCGCTTGCGTCTTTTCCTAACTTACGGCGGATTAATTCTGTTCCTGCCAACATATTGCTCCACTGGTCATCTCCACCAAACTGAAGGTTACATCCGTATTTCTGGAACAATGCGTAGAAATCGTATGCCTGCATAATCATGTAGTTAAACTCAAGGAAGCTGAGTCCCTTCTCCATACGCTGTTTATAGCACTCCGCCGTCAACATACGGTTTACAGAGAAGTGTGCTCCTACTTCACGAAGAAGTTCCACATAGTTCAAATCCAATAACCAATCTGCATTGTTTACCATCAAGGCTTTTCCTTCTGAGAAGTCAATGAATTTGCTCATCTGCTCTTTGAAGCAGTCGCAGTTATGCTGAATCTGCTCCGGCGTCATCATAGAACGCATATCTGTTCTTCCGGATGGGTCTCCTACATATCCTGTTCCACCGCCGATGAGGGCAATCGGCTTATTCCCTGCCATCTGTAAACGTTTCATCAGGCAAAGCGCCATAAAGTGTCCAACGTGAAGGCTGTCTGCTGTCGGGTCAAATCCGATATAAAAAGTTGCTTTCCCATTATTAATCAATTCTTTGATTAACGGCTCGTCTGTTACCTGGGCGATAAGTCCTCTCGCCTGAAGTTCTTCATAAATTCCCATGTTCTTTTCCTCCAATTTCTTTCATTCTGCTTTTTTAAAGGACGAACAAGATTGAGCTATTGCGCATCTTGGCACGAAGTGCATTTTTTTAATGATAGGATTCCGAAGGAATTTCCTATCATTAAAAAAACCTCGTCCTTAAACGTTCGTTTAAAGGACGAGGATATCAATCTCGCGGTACCACCTTTATTCATATCCGACTCACATCGGATACCTCTGCGAGTATCTAGCAATACTCGTGACACGATAACGTGTGTCCCTCCGTCACAGCCTACTCGGCTTCTTTCGGTGTGAAGCTCCAAGATGTATTCATAATTGATATTCCACGCGCCTCTCATCATCCGGCTGCTTTCTGTCTGGCATTTTCAATTACTACTTGTTCTTTTCTCTGCCTTTCTCTATCTGACTGCAATGTTATCCTATCTTCCACCGTTTGTCAAGATAGAATCCCTCGATTTAATCAAGTATTTTTTCCGGTTTGAATCCCAGATAATCTCCGGAAACAAGTCGATAATCAATTCCATTCACCAATCCGAGAAAACTGTCCTGATATCGTTCCTTCCCATGACAATGAGAATAAATCACCTTCTCCGCCCCATATTCTTCCGCCATCTTTGTAAAAACACTATCTTCCTCTCCGATACTGGTCGGCGGATAGTGAAGAAACATCACATAGTTCCGATACCCGTCTGCTTTTGCCTTTTCAAAAGAAATACGAAGTCTTTCAGCCTCCCGGTCTATCAGCTTTTGGAAATGTTCCAACGTATCTTTTCCTTCGTAGGCATAGCCTTTTGTTCCAACAAGAGCATACTCCCCATAGGAAGCATAGTTATTCTGCAAAAAGAACAGACGATGTTCAAATTCCTTGTTGAGTCTGGCCGTTTTGCCTGCATCCCAAAACATGTCGTGATTTCCGCGAAGCAGTATCTTAGTTCCCGGCAAACGCATGATAAACTCTAAATCCTCCATGCATTCTGACAGATTCCTCCCCCAGGAATGGTCCCCAGTCAACACGACGGTATCCTCCTCCTTTATTTTCTTCCTCCAGTTTTTTTCTATTCGCTTCACATGATTTTCCCATTCCGGTCCAAACACATCCATCGGCTTATTCACCGTAAATGACAGATGCAAATCTCCTATCGCATATAGTGCCATTATTCCACCACCTTACAACTGATTCTTGTAATATAATCTTCCTCCCGTTCCCGGGTCAGGCTGTCCAATATACTATCTTCATAACAATACGTTCCCAGACGTAGACCTTGCTCCTTTGCAAACGCCAAAATCTTCTTATAAGTTTCTCCAAATTCTGTCCAGCTTCCCCGATGATAGGATACGATATAATTTCCGGCTTCCCGCACAATATAATTGGCTTTCGCAGGTTTCTTGTCCAGCATCTCGTAAAATACCGAATACGCATCGTAAATCCCCTTTCGAATATTTGAGCTTTCCTGACGGTATCCGATGGAATACGGGCTTTTCACCCCATGTTCTGCACAGTAATCATACAGAATCCCGACTTCCTTCGCCCAAATTCTGTCATCCATCACATCCGCTTCCCGACAAATCAGATATCTTTCCGGCTCCCGTTTCAGAAAAACCTTCTCCCGCATCTCATCCATCCCCATCTGAATAACCATCTTCTTATCTTTTACCCACTCTCTTGTTTTCTTCAACTGTTTCAATTTCTCTCCGATAATCTTCTCCTCCTCTTCCAGAAGATTCAGGAATTTAAGTGGTGAGCGGTTCTGCATGTATCCTTTGATTTGTTCCAAAGACATGTCCAGTTCCCGCAGAGTGTAGATGACGTCAAAGGTATCAAGCTGTGCATACGAATAATAGCGGTATCCTGTTTTCTCTTCCTTCCATTCCGGAGAAAACAATCCAATCTCATCATAATAGAATAATGTATGTTTTGTCGTTCCGACAAGCTTTGCAAACTCTCCCGTACTCAAATATCTTTCTTTATTCATTTTCAAAACTCCTCTTGACTATTGGGTAACCCGATACTTTATCATATCATTTGCACGAAAAAAATACAAGAAACGGAGGGGTTAGATTTGTCAAATTCTATCTCAAAAGATTTTAAATTTCTTTCCTTATTACATTTTGCCTTTCCTACAATGGTCATGATGGTATTCATGTCCTTATATACGATTGTGGATGGTATCTTTGTATCCAGATTAGTAGGGACGAGCGCATTATCCGCACTCAACATCGCATACCCGATACTTAGTCTTCTCATTGCCGTAGGCGTCATGTTCGCAACCGGAGGAAGCGCGATTATCGCGAAAAAATTAGGAGAAGGAAAAGGAAAAGAAGCCCGCGCCGATTTTTCTACTCTGATACTGACAGGCGCGATTCTCGGAATCCTGTTTCTCATTTTGGGAAACGTATTTGCAGAACCGATTTCCAGAATACTCGGAGCCACAGACGCGCTTCTAGCCGACTGCATGACATATATGAGAATCTCACTCTATTTCGCTCCTGCCTGCATTTTGCAGCTCTTATTCCAAAGCTTCTTCGTTGCAGCAGGAAAACCGAACCTGGGGCTAACACTTACCATTGCAGGCGGCATTGCAAATATGGTATTGGACTATGTATTTATGGGACCGCTTCAGATGGGTGTGGGTGGAGCCGCGCTTGCCACCGGAATCGGGCAGCTTATCCCTGCTCTTTTCGGATTATTATATTTCCTGTTTATGCGAAACGGTTCTCTATACATCGTAAAACCACATTTTTATGTATCTCTGCTTACAGAGAGTTCTTTCAATGGTTCATCCGAGATGGTGACGAACTTATCCAACGCCATTATCACTTATCTCTTTAACGTTATGATGTTAAAATTCTTAGGAGAACCTGGCGTTGCCGCAATTACAATCGTATTATACGGACAATTTTTATTTAATGCGTTATATATGGGATATTCCATGGGTGTCGCGCCGGTCATCAGCTTTAATTATGGCAAGAAAAATACTGTGTTGCTGAAGAGAATTTTCAAAATCTGCATCCTCTTCATCTCAATCTCTTCCGTTGTGATTACAGTACTGGCTTTGATTTCTTCTCCGCTCATTGTGGAAATATTTACACCGCGTACAACAGAAACATATGAGATTGCCAAAAACGGATTTTTCTTATTTTCCATCAATTATATTTTCGCGGGAATCAATATTTTTGCTTCCTCTATGTTTACCGCATTTTCCAACGGAAAGATTTCTGCAATCATTTCCTTCGTCCGTACGTTCGGAATGATTGTTGCGAATATTTTGCTTCTTCCAAAGTTCATCGGTGTAAACGGAATCTGGCTTGCGGTACCGGCCGCAGAATTCCTGACGATATTCCTGTCCATCTATTACTTCTATAAAATGCGGAAGGTATACCAATATATGTAGTAAAAAGAGATTGCGCAAAACACGCAATCTCTTTTTGGGATTTGTCTATACTTTTTCTTTCTTAACAGCTTTGATAAATGCTGCGCATGCCGCAAACATAATGAATATGAATGGAAATGCCGCGGCCAGAGATATCGTCTGCAATGGTTTTAAACCACCTGCCATAAGAAGACCAATCGCCATCACCGACTGAATGATACCCCATAAAATTTTCTTACTGTTCGGAGGGTTAATCTCACCATCTGTTGTCAACATAGAAAGCACATACACGCCTGAGTTTGCCGATGTTACGAAAAATGCACAAAGCGAAATGATTGCTACAATTGCCAAAACAGAACCAAGCGGATATTGTTCCAGTACCATGAAGAGTCCTACTTCCGGAGTTGCTACCACTTCCTTCAAAGTCTCAATTGCCATCGCTCCTGTTTCTCCTAAATTGATTCCAAGGCTTCCAAATACGGCTCCCCAGATACAAGAAGCGATTGCCGGAACGAGCACAACTCCCAACACAAACTCACGAATTGTTCTTCCCTTTGAAATACGAGCGATAAACACGCCTACAAACGGAGCCCATGCAATGAACCATGCCCAGTAAAACAATCTCCAGCTTCCAAGCCAACTGTTATCTCCATACGCATTGATTGCCAATGCATCCGGAATGAAACTTCCGATATACTGTCCCATTCCATTGATAAAGCTATCTAAGATTTCAATCTTCGGTCCTACAATAAAACATACGAGAAGCAGACCAACCGCTACGTATAAGTTCGTATCGGAAATAATCTTGATTCCTTTATCAATTCCCGATACCGCAGACCCGATATAGAGTATGGAAACTACTACAATAATTCCAATCTGGACAACCAATGTGGTCGGCAGTCCGAACAGACGATTAAATCCTGCATTAATCTGTAATGTTCCAAGTCCTAATGAAGTAACAACACCAGCTACTGTTGCAAATACAGCCAAAATATCGACCAGTTTTCCAAGCCATCCATTTGCCAATTTTTCTCCAATCAACGGTTCCAGAATGCTGCTGATAAGGCCTTTCTTATTCTTGCGGAACATAAAATATGCAAGAGCAAGACCAATCACCGCATAGTTCGCCCAAGGAAGGATTCCCCAGTGCATGAAGAAAGATTTCATGGCAAAATCTGCGGCTTCCGGTGTGGCTCCTTCCATACCCACCGGATTCAAGTAATGGGTTAACGGTTCCGCAACGCCCCAGAATACAAGTCCTACACCCATTCCACAGCCAAAAAGGAGTCCAAACCATGTCAGGTTACTGTATTCCGGTCTGGAATCATCGCCTCCAAGTCGAATCTTTCCAAACTTCCCAAACGCCATATAAACAACAAATCCTAAAAATACTACCATGGATAACAGATACAGCCATCCAAAATCTGTCGTCAGAAATTGAAATGCCGCATTGGAAACCTTCGTAAAACTCTCATTCAACGCAACTGACCATATCGCCATAACAGCAACCAAAACGAGTGAAATAAAGAACACCTTATTTCCTGCTTTTGATTTCTTCATTCAGGTTCCCCCCTTTTATACTTTGAATACTGTCTGCTCCTTAATATCTGTAGCAAGAGATTCCAAAGCTACTTTTGTTCTGTGATATCTTAATTTCCACTGCTCTTCTTTTGTTGTTGCCGGGTCCCCAAGCGGATATGGAATGGAGATTGTCGGCACGATTCTGTTGGAACCTACTGTCTTTGCAACCGGAATCAGATTACACATCTGTACAATCGGAAGACCGGATTTTTCCACTTCTTTTACCATCGTTGCGCCGCAACGTGTACAAGTACCTCATGTGGAAACCATAATGACTCCGTCTACCCCGTCTTCTTTTAAGTATGGAATGATTTCTTTCGCCATTCTCTCGGCTTCTGCCTGTGTTGTTCCTGTTCCTACTGTTGTATAGAAGTATGGATGAAGGCTTCCAAATACCCCTTCTTTTTCCAATTCTTTCAACGCGTCAACCGGTGTGATAACATTTGGGTCTGCGTCTGCCGCTGCCGGGTCGAATCCGGCATGAATCGTCTTGTATTCTCCACCTTTTAATACCGCATCGCCGGAAATATCATATCTTCCCCATCTTGTCGCAGATGCCGACTGAATATGGTCTGGGTTATCTACCGGAACGATACCTCCTGTATTCAAAAGGGCAATTTTTGCATGGCCTAAATCTTTGATTGCAGGAGCAATCGGCACTCTGTCAAGCTTCGGCATCGGAAGTTCCGTCTCAAATGGTTCTCCATTCAGCTTCTTCACGAGCATCTCAATCATTCTCTCTGAAGCCGGTTTCCCGTCTTTTCTCCATACCTGACGACGTACGCCACGTGCAAAATATCCTTCTTCATCTGCACTTCCGATTTCTTCTCCGTTCAAAATCTTGTTGGAAAGGCTTACCATCGCTTTGACGTCTTCACGCATTTTAGACGCAATGTTTCCACCCTTTAAGATATACATCTCTTTCTTAAACATATCGGCGCCCGGATTCTCTTCATTGATAGAAGTCACAACCGGTACGTGATATTTTTCTTTCACCGCTTTGCAGATGGTTCCGCATGCAACACCATAACGTCCTGCCTGGAACGCCGGGCCGGCAAGGAAAATGTCGAACTCTTTATCTGAAAGCATTTCAAGAATTGTATTCACAGCTTCCTCTGTATTGGAACCCATAAAATTGTCTCCACAAATAATCGTATGGGTAATTTCTGCATCTAACTCTTTGGCAAATTCCAAAGCCGGTCCTACTTTTCCCTCGTGAATCTCAGGAGCAAAATCTGCTTTATCCTCTCCGCCAATCTGGCCGAAAAACTGATTGATATATAAAATCGCTTTCTTCATTCCAAGTTCCCTCCTTAAAATTCTTTCATCGTCTTCGGCGACCATCCACATACCTGGTCTCCGCAGAACATAGAGTTATTCTCCATAATAATAGAACCGTCTTCTCTCACAGATGGCCCAAGTTTCTCATCTGCTGCCCATCCACCGGAAAGTCCGTCGCGAGCCAATGCCTGCAATTCACCTAATACCGTCTCCATCGGCGGAAGTTCAATCATCTCTGAAACATTGCCACAAGATACGATTGCATCACATTTCTCATCTAGTGTTACGAGTGGTTGCGACTGTCCGTCACGTCCTGTACACTCATTAGAAATACCAACTGTCTTCACTCCCGCATCCTCAAGCGCTACGATGCATCCCACGAAGTCTGCATCCGGATTACCATAACCTTCTTCCGCTACAACCGCACCGTCTGCACCAAGTGTATTGGCTATCTGTGCCACATAAAGAGCTGCTCTTTCTTTCTGCTCCAAAGCAACATTTAAGTTCGACATAATGACTCCAAGGAAATTGATTGTCTTGCCATGAGCTTCATATAATGCCTTGATATTTGGGCAATTCTGGAAGTCATATGTAGACCACTTCGAAGATACCGGCATAAAACTTCCGGATACAATCGCGCCATCTAACACTTCGTTCGGATGCATCACTGTAGGAAGCATGCGGTTCATATCCCATCCGTAAGCCAAATCGTTGTAGCCGAGTTCTTCCATCTGTGACTGCGGCTGCATCACATATACAACAGAAGGAAGTTTTTCTGTCTCTTCCCCACGCTTAATCATTGGCCCTAAATCAAAGACTTCTGTCTCTTCCGGTTCCAGTTCCTTCACACAATTCGCAATATATTCTGCAAGGCGATGTCCTGCTCTTCTTAATGCGTCATTTTTCTTCTGCTGCTCATGCTTCTCAAAATCTTCATTCGTATCTGCCACAAGTACGATATTCTTCAACTGACCGAAAAGTGTATATTTCTGTCCTTCTCCGCTCATATCGATGACTCCGTCCTGGAATCCGCCCCAATGTCTTCCGACTACAAGAACACTGCAATTTTTAAGCGCATGTGTCACACCTTCACCGGCTCTTGTCATCTCACCAGTATACCCAGGAAATGCGCTTCTTCCATCCGGGCGAACACGCGGTTCAATCGCTTCCTTCACCGGACACATACGAATCTTATCTCCCGGCTTCGCAATATAAAGCTCTGCCTCTGTAATCCGCTCATCCTCCATAACAAACTGTAAAGCTTCATCCTTCTGAATCGTCAAAAGTCCGTCCTGATACGACAGCTTATCGCCGAAAACAATGTCCTTCACATAGAAATTACCTATTTCCAGTCTCATATTTCCTTCCTCCTTGAAGATATTTTTATGTGCATTATGCACAATTTATTATTTACTAACCGCGCTTAGTACGTTATTTATACTATATAAACTACCACTAAGCGTGCTTATTGTCAATAGTATTTTTCAATATTACTTATAAACTCTTTCTATAAATATACTCTTGAATTTCTGTTTTTAGCATACTATACTATTCAAGTAATGATACAAGGGGGACCATTCATGATTGATTATACAAATGATACTTCAAAACGTGAGAATCTAATACATTTTATACGCGTAACTCAAGAACTTTTGGAAGAAGAAGACCTGAAAGGTATTTCCATCCGCAAGATTGCCTCGAAATCAGGCTTTCATAATTCAACCATCTATTTTTATTTTAAGGATTTAGGAGAACTGATTATGCTCGCCTCCATCAAGCGATTCCAGAGATATAGTGAAGAGTTGGAACGGCAAAGCCAGAATCCGGACGCTTACGAAAAATTTTATGCCATTTGGGAATGTTTCGCAGAATCCGCGCTCAAGTATTCCTGTACTTTCTATAATTTCTTTTTTGGAAAACATAGCGACGACCTTCCTACTTTTCTTAATATTTATTACGACTTATTTCCAGAAGAACGCAACAAATTCAGCGCAGATATTGAAGCTATGTATTTTGGGAAAAACTATACCGAACGATGTAGAAAGATTCTAATTCCTCTCATCGAAGATTCACGCACTCGTGTGACAGAAAATAATCTTGATATTGTGACGGATATTACCGTCAGTCTTACGAAAGACCTGCTTGGAAGGAAATGCAGCAATCCTGAACTGTCTTCCGAAGAAATGCAGAAAAAAATGATGGATATTTTGCACTTTATTATTGATAATGAATAAATCAAAAAGTCTCAGACAGAGAAAGCTGTTTCACAGCACAGCTCTCTCCATCTGAGACTTTTAACCTATAAAATTATGTTATCTATCCATTCAAAATTACTTTTTGAATTTCTAAATTCTGGTCTAACAATACGAGATTTCCTACTTTTCCTGCTCGGATAGAACCATATTTATCATCCAATCCTACACTCTTCGCCGGATTGATTGTTGCCGCTGCAACCGCATCTTCCAGAGAGATACCCATATTCTTTACCGCATTTCTCATACAATCCATCAGATTTGTAACCGAACCGGCAAGCGCTCCTCCTTCAGTCAATGTTGCCATATTGCCTTTCACCGTAACAGCCTGTCCTCCAAGTGAATACTGTCCGTCAGGCATTCCGGTTGCACGCATACTGTCGCTAATTAAAACAACTCTGTCTTTAAACATATCAAACGTTGTTCTGACAACTGAAGGGTGGATGTGTACTCCGTCTGTGATAAGCTCTACCATAACATGGGAACTATCATGAGCCGCTCCGATAACTCCCGGTGCACGATGTGTGAATACAGGCATTGCATTATAAAGATGTGTTGCGTGGTCTGCACCCAAATCATAGCCTTTCTTCGCCGTATCATAATCTGCAAGTGTATGAGCAAAAGAAATATGTACCTCATCATGCAATTCTTTGATAAATTCCATTGCCCCTTCCGCCTCCGGCGCAATATCTACAAGGCGGAATAATCCGTTTGCTTCTTTCTGAAGTCTGCGGAACATCTCCACATCCGGTTTTACGATATGTGTTCCTGCCTGCGCTCCCTTTTTCCCCGGAGAGATGAATGGGCCTTCCATGTTAATTCCTGCAAGATAAGCGCCTTCTTCATTCTGGTAATCGCCCGCTGTCTTTGCAATCTTCAGAAGTTCTTCTTCCGCCAATGTCATTGTAGCCGGAACAATCGTTGTCACACCTTGTGACGCCTCGTATTTTGCAATCTCTCGAATCGCTTCTTCTGTTCCGTCACAAAAATCATAGCTGACTGCTCCATGAAAATGTACGTCTATAAGTCCCGGAATCGCATAGCACCCGTTTCCATCAATGATTTCTTCCTGGTTTGACGCTTCTGCCTGAAAAACTCCGTCTTCAATGATAACTTCTCCCGGAACGAATCTTTTATCTTCCGTAAAAACTCTTACATTCTTAATAATCATAATCTTATTCCTCTACTTTAGAGTAAGCTGCTGCGTCGCATACAACTGTTACATCCGGATGGAACTGTAAAATAGATGCCGGAACGCTTGGTGTTACAGGTCCGAAGAACGCTTTTTTCACGATTTCTGCCTTGTCTTCTCCACTTACTACAACTACGATTTTCTTTGCATTCATGATTGTTCCGATTCCCATTGTGTAAGCCTGTTTTGGAACATCATCTGCGGAAGCGAAGAATCTCTTATTCGCCTCGATTGTGCTCGGCTGTAAGTCTACGCAATGTGTTGCTTTGTCGAACTGTTCTGCAGGCTCGTTGAATCCGATATGTCCGTTGTGTCCGAGTCCTAATAACTGAAGGTCAGCTCCGCCGTAAGATTTGATTAATTCTTCATAGCGTGCACATTCTTTCTCTGCATCCGGTTCCATACCGTTCGGTACGTTTGTATTTGCCTTATCAATATTAATGTGATTGAAAAGATTGTCATTCATAAAATAGTAGTAGCTCTGGTCGTTCTCTCTTGGAAGTCCCTTATACTCGTCTAAGTTTACAGATTTTACCTGTGAAAAATCAAGGTCTCCGTTCTCATACATTCTGATTAATTCCTTATATGTACCGATTGGAGAAGAACCTGTTGCAAGACCAAGTACACAATCCGGTTTTGTAATTACCTGTGCAGCGATAATGTTAGCTGCTTTTCTACTCATTTCATTATAATCTGCTGTCTTTAAAATTCTCATCTTCGTTACCTCTTTTCTGTTAATCCAATAATATAGATTTCCATTTTCATATACTTCCTTTCAAACTATACCATATTTATCCGTTTTTCACAATAAAAGACATCAAAAGTACAAAAAAAGGATGCGACAATGCACATCCCTTTCTTTATCCCTCTTTTCCAAAGATTCCTCCGAGAACTACGGAAAATACTGCCGCCACCGGCCAAATAATCCAGCTTCTTCCCCAATCCATCGTCCAAAAACTATACGCCAGATAAACGGCTACAATCAATGGCCAATAAATGGCTTCCCACTTGCTGTTCTTCTTTGCCATCGTCTTTCGACTCAATGTATAGTCATTTTCCTGCAATAATCTGTCATAACAAAAACGCACAGTCATAACCCTGATAAAAATATGAACCGCTATGGATACCACAACAAGGATTCCCACAATACACCATACAAAAGTAATCTCTGATGCCTGGAATGCTGCCGCTGCAAATAATGGAACCACACTCAAAATGCAAAGTGTTACTCCAACCAGAATCCCTGTCGTATAGGTTGCATTCTGCGCCTGTTTTCTTTCTTTTACAATTCCCGAAACTCCATATTCCAATTCAATCGGTTCTTTTTCTAAATATTGATAGCGTTCCATCTTCATTCCGATTGTAATGAACATCACAACTGCCGGAGCAACTATCAATAATAAAGCAATCAGACCGAATCCTCCTGCCATATCCTCCGAAATCGGAATCATACCTCTTTCTGCATAGACTCCCAATAAAAGCAACAAAACCGGAGATACAATACACATCGAAACACCAAGCGCTATTTTCTTCGCTGCATACATGCTGTCTTTCATATAGTTTGTCGCCTCTTCAAGCGATACGTCTCTGACCGATTCATTTGCGCACTCTACATGAACTTCTCCTTGCTCTGCCGGAATAATTTCTTCCCGTTCTTCCACTTCCTCTTTTAACAGATAGTCTGTGCTTACATCAAATATCTGACTTAATAATAAAATCTTGTTCAAATCTGGAATCGATGTTCCGCTTTCCCATTTTGATACAGATTGTCTGGATACATGCATCTGTTCTGCCAACTCTTCCTGAGACCATCCGTTTTTCTTTCGAAGCTTAATAATTTTCTCTGCTAATATCATATGGTAAACCTCCTTCATATGCTCTGCTTGTTTCTATTTCTTTTACGATATCGTTATCATATTTATAGCAGACACAACGGTTTCCTTCTACCAATCCGGCTTTGAACTTTGTCAACCGGCAGTTGCAACGCCCATTTCACGAGGATTTTCGGCTCTTTTTATAACTTCAGTTTCGCAAATGCATCTGCAAACGCATTGTTTACCGGCTCATCTTTCTGCTGCCGCAAATACTTCTGTACATCTTTTTTGCTGACTCCGGCGCCTTCCTTTTCCCTTCTCTTCTTGAACGCAGAGAGTTTTTCTTTATAGCCACAGGCACATACAAACTGTTCTTCCTCTCCCTTTTTGATGATTTCCATCTTCTTGTGGCACTGCGGACATCTTGCATTAGAAAGTCGGGCAATCACTTCTTTATGACCGCATTCTCTATCCTGGCACACGAGCATTCTTCCTTGCTTTCCATTCACAGAAAGCATCGGCTTGCCGCACTTTGGACACTTTTTATTTGTAATATTATCATGACGGAATTTTCCTTCTCCCGTCTTAATCTCATCGATAATATCTACCGTATATCCCTTGATTTCCTGAAGGAATTTTTCTTTCTGTAACTTTCCTTTCGCAATATTCGAAAGCTTCATCTCCCAGTCTGCCGTAAGTTCCGGTTTCTTCAAATCTTCCGGTACAAGCTCCAGAAGCTGTTTTCCTTTGGATGTAATATAAATATCCTTACCGCGAAGCTCCATCAAGAACGAATGAAATAGTTTATCAATAATATCCGCTCTTGTGGCAACGGTTCCGAGTCCACCTGTCTCCCCAAGAGTTTTTACCGCCTGTTTGTCCTTGGATTCCATGTATTTCACCGGATTCTCCATCGCAGAGAGGAGTGTTGCCTCGGTAAAATGCGCCGGCGGCTTCGTCTTCCCGCTTGTCACTCGAATCTGACGAATCGGGAAACGTCTTCCCTTCTCCATATCAGGAAGAGACTGCTCAGACACTTCTTCCTCTATTTCTTCATCCGAATAGTCGTATACGGTTTTCCAGCCCGCCTCTTTTACAATCTTTCCTTTTGCTATGAACTGTTCTCCTTCTGCCAGTCCCCGAAGTGTGGTCTGCTCATATTCAAACGGCGGATAGAACACGCTCAGAAATCTTCGGACAACCAAGTCATAAATCTTCCGCTCTTCATTCGTCATATGCTCCAACTGCACATACTGCTCTGTAGGAATAATGGCATGATGGTCGCTGACCTTCTTATCATCCACGAATGATTTGTTTACTTTTAACGGTTTCATCACAAGACTTCCTGCCAATTTCTTATACGGTCCGACTGCACATGCTCTCAAACGGTCTTTCAGCGTATCCACGACATCCGTTCCGATATATTTTGAATCCGTACGAGGGTAAGTCAATACTTTGTGGTTTTCATAAAGCCTTTGCATAATATTCAGCGTCTCTTTTGCAGAGAAACCGAAACGGCGATTCGCATCCCTTTGAAGCTCCGTCAAATCATAAAGCCCCGGTGCAAAGGATTTTTTTGAAGATTTATCCACACATTCTACTGTAATTTCTTCATTTTTCAACTTCTCTTCAATTTTTTCCACACGTTCCTTCGAAAATGTCCGATAGCTTCCCGATTTCTTCTCCTGCCATGTCCACGCCACATTTCCTGCCTGTACAGAGATTCCGTAGTATTCTTCCGGTCGGAACGAACGAATCTCTTCCTCTCGCTTAGCAATCATGGCAAGCGTCGGTGTCTGCACACGACCACAGGAAAGCTGTGCATTGTACTTGCATGTCAATGCTCTTGTCGCATTGATTCCAACAAGCCAATCCGCTTCGGCTCTGGAAACTGCCGCCGCATACAAATCATTGTATTTTCTGCCGTCCACAAGCTTTGCAAATCCTTCTTTTATTGCCTTATCCGTTACGGAAGATATCCAAAGACGTTTGATTGGTTTGTGACAGTTTGCCTTTTCCAGAATCCATCTTGCCACAAGCTCCCCTTCTCTTCCCGCATCCGTCGCAATGATAATCTCCCCGACGTCCTTTCGGAAAAGCTGTGACTTCACCGCGTTGTACTGCTTTGCAGTTTTCTTAATAACAACAAGCTCCATCTGCTTCGGCATCATCGGAAGCACTTCCATCTTCCACTCTTTCCACTTCTTATCGTAGCCATCCGGGTCTGCCAGTGTTACAAGATGCCCCAACGCCCATGTAACAACATATTGGCTTCCCTCTATGGCTCCCGATATATTCTTATTACATTTTAAAACTCGGGCGATATCTCGCGCCACAGATGGTTTTTCTGCAATCACTAATGATTTCATCTCTTCATCCTTTCATATAAACGGGAACAGAACTGACTATTCTGCTCCCTGATTTTTTTTATATATTTTTTTCAAACTCTTCGATAGTCAAAGATTTGGCAGCAATTTTTATCCACTTCTTAACAACATCAACATCTGTCGACCCTGTAATTTTTTCCAATAATTTATCAGAAATTTCCCCTTTCTCTTTCAACAAATCAAGTAAAATTTCTATGCTTCCTTGTATTCTTCCTTTTTCCTGTTCTTCTTTGTATATTTCATCAAATGCTCTGCACATATCAATCCCTCCATTCTCTTCTTTCTGATACTTTTCAAATTCCTCCGCATTTCCCAATAAGTTACCTAATAGTCTAAAAGTCTCCGCATCTACCGAAGATAGTTTTTCCTTGTGTTTGTCTATATAATTTCGCATCGCAGTTTTATCTGATTTACATTTTAACATTCCAAACAATTGCTGTAAACCGGATTTGTAGTTCTCGGGACATTCCACATTCCCGACATTTAATAAATTAATTTTGTAATTAGGAACATACTTCTTTAATTCTTCATTTTGCAAACTATCGTCTAACTCCAACATACTGTGAATATCCTGACTCGCATCCCATTCCACACTTCCATAATATACTACAATCGGAACTATCGGTATCAATTTATCCTCTTTTTTCATTCCGGATAAAAACTCTGCACCCTTTAATTTTTCTCCGTTCTTTTCGTGCTTACGTTCCAATTCCTTTACTTGTTCCGCATACGCAAGAGCATCATAAAGCATCATCCGAACCGGCATTGCATAATGCACATTCATCTGGTTCTCTACAGGAAATACAATATAATATTCCCCTGTCTTTGCTTTCATCACAATATCCCTGTAGCGTTGAACCACTTGCTTTTTCCCTTTCTTATCTTCCAAAATCAAACCATACTCGTTTGGTTGTTCGCTTAAATCATCTTCTTTCACCATCTGTTTTCCATTGTAAATCGTCCCATTAATTAAATCCGCAAAACGAAGTTTGCATTTCAAATAGTTTTTCATTCCTACATCTTTTTCTGCCATATGCATCTCTCCTCTGTATTATCTTGTACGTTTTTATTCATTAGGGAACATTGGCAGAACTGCCGGACCCTATTAGAAAGAAGAATTCTTTCTGATTCTAAAATGTGTTCTCATTATAGAAAATTCTTTTCCAAAAATCAATTAAAATATTATAAAATCCCCTCTTTTCTAAAAATGTGCTATACTACCTATATAGCAAGCTGCAGACAAGCAGTAAAATACGGAAAAGAGGATTGATAAAAATGAAAATCGCAGTAACTTATGAAAACGGTTCCGTTTTCCAGCATTTTGGACACACAGAACAATTCAAGCTTTATGAAATCGAAGATGGCAAAGTAGCTATCAGCGAAGTGGTAGACACAAACGGAAGCGGACATGGCGCCCTTTCCGGTTTCCTGACAGAACATGGCGTAGATGTCCTAATCTGCGGAGGAATCGGTGGTGGAGCCCAGGCAGCGCTCGCCGAAGCCGGCATTGAACTTTACGGAGGCGTAACAGGCTCTGCAGACGAAGCAGTTGCCTCTTATTTGGCCGGTATCCTTCAATACAACCCAGATGTAACATGCAGTCACCACGACCATGAGCATGGAACGGAAGCGCATACTTGTGGAGAGCATGGATGTGGAAGTCATTCTTGCGGACATCATTAAAACATTCCGAATGATGGACATATTATCAAACGGCAGGTAAGTTCTCATTACCTGCCGTTTGTGTTTCTCGTCTTCGTCTATGGTTTTTCCATGAACGATTTTCTTCTTATTTCTCTGCCGTATATTGATACGCAATTCTTGGAGTTCCATCTTCCACATAGACAATTCCACACTTCTGAAAACCGTTCTTTTCAATCACATGCTGCATCGTCCGATTATTCTCATGAGTGTCAATTCGAAGATTATCTGCCTGCTTTTTCGCAAAATCAGCTATCTCCCGGAAAATTCCTTTTACTTTTCCGTTTCCTGCCACACGATGAATCACCCCATAAGGCTCATGATTCAACCATTCTCCATCTTCGATATGTGCATAATTCGGCTCTTCTCCCACCAGGAAGAAAAATACCCCATATATCATCTCTTCATTATAGCAGACATACAGATGCTGCTTCTCAATATCCTCCAGAAAATCCTGTCGCTCCGGATAGTTTCCCGCCCATTGTGTCGCATTTCCGGTATCTCTCATATATTGTTTCGCCGCTTTGACAATCTCAAGGATACAATCCATATCTTCTAATTTTGCATGACGTATCATCCTAGATTCCTCCTTCACCTTTTCTTCTATTCTTTCTTTTATAAAATGTTTTATTGATTCTGTCAATATATATATTTCAAAAAACAATTATCCTAAAACAGAAAGAAATGCTAG
This sequence comes from uncultured Lachnospiraceae bacterium, assembly GCA_905197485.1. GTDB lineage: Bacteria > Bacillota > Clostridia > Lachnospirales > Lachnospiraceae > Faecalimonas. Next base: position 25,999 of record CAJJYZ010000009.1, read on the forward strand.
AATATTTATACAAATCTAAGGAAAAGAGGTAACATCATGAACAAACAATTTTCAACAACATCCAGAATGGCGTTTTGTGGTCTTGCTATCGCATTAAATATCGTTCTCGGAATCGTAACCGCAGCTCTCAAATTCCCGTTTTACCTTGATGTAATGGGAACGATGCTTGTCGCCGTATTCTTCGGCCCATGGTACGGCGCCGTCGTGGGTGGAGCAACCAACATTTTAACAAGTATCTTTAGCGGTTCAATTTCTGGTATGCCATTTATGCTCGTAAGCATCGCCGTTGGACTTATTACCGGATTTGCATTCAAAAAGATAAAATTCAATTTCCTGAATACGGTTTTAATCGGAGTGCTAACCGGTATTGTAGCGCCTATCATCGGAACACCTATCGGAATTGCAGTATACGGAGGTCTGACAGGAACGATTTCTGATGTTGCCGTTATGTTCTTAAAACAGAGCGGAGCCAGCATTTTCACCGCTTCCTTTATCCCAAAACTTTTCAACAACCTGTTAGATAAAATCGGCTCCATGATTTTGGTATACCTGCTCGTTGTTGCATTGCCAAAGAATTTAAAACCTGCTTCTTTCTCGAAAAAATAATTTTTTTATAGAAAAATCCAGAACAGGGCTTGACAAGGGTGTTATACTAGAGATGTAACAAGTTAATACACTTAACAAACTTCTTTGCATAACACACTACAAAGTGGAAAGCTTGCTAAGCGTGATTCAGTAATTGGAGGAAAAGACAAATGACTACTTTAAAAGCTGAAAAAAGAAACATGTCAACAAAAGCAAAGAAACTTAGAAGAGAAGGTTATGTGACTGGATGTCTCTTCGGTCGTGAACTTAAGGAATCTATTCCATTACAAATGACTAAAAGAGACGTAGAACATTTATTAAAAACAGAAGGAAAAGGCGGCAGAATCGTTCTGGACATCGAAGGAACAACTTATGACTCACTCATCAAAGAAGTGGACTATAATGCATTGAAACGTCAAGTAGATGAAATTGATTTTCAGGCTCTTGTCAGCACCGAGAAAGTACATTCTTCCGCAGAAATTCATTTGATAAACGAGGGAAAAATTACCGGAGGAATTCCAGAACAGGTAATGCATGAACTCAAATTCAAAGCGCTTCCCGCAGACCTGATTGAGAAAATCGAGTTGGATGTGGGCGACTTAAAAGTAGGAGATACGCTTCGTGTGAAAGATATCCCGCTCTTCCAGAACCAAGACGTTGAAATTCTGGAGAATCCGGAATCTACTATCGTTACTGTAACGGAGCCTCGTGTCGCTTCATCTGACGAGGAAGAAGAGCAAGAATAATCTTTAAAACTGAAACCAAGAAAATTTTGAGGGACATGGAATCCATGTCCCTCAGTTATTTTTCAAATATCATGATAAGATTCCTGTAGACTGTACAAATAACACAGCCATCAAAATCGGTACGATATACCGAATCATCACGCGGTACATCTTTTTCCGCTTGAATTTTGCACCGTTGCACTCCATCTCATCCTCAATCCATTTTGAGCCGATGACCCATCCGACAAAGATACACGAAATCAAGGAAATCAAAGGCATCATAAAGCTGTTGCTAATATAATCCATCAAGTCTAACAATTGTCCTGTCTGCCCGTTCGGAAGCGGAATATCCATATAAAAGGCACTGTATCCAAGGCAAATAACTGTTGCAGCTACTGCGGAAATGACTCCGATTATCAAACTCATCTTTTCCCGAGTTATTTTGAAAATCTGCGTACAGTTTGCAACCAATGTTTCCATGATGGAAATGCAGGAAGTCAAAGCTGCAAATGCAACCATGACAAAGAACACGATTCCTATAATGGTTCCGATTTTTCCCATCGCTTCAAATACTTTCGGCAAGGATACGAACATCAGACTCGGGCCGGATGCCATTCCCTCTGTTCCGGAGAATACATAGACAGCCGGAATAATCATCATACCCGCAAGCAATGCAACTCCCGTATCAAAAAATTCAATCTGTCCGATTGCACGACTCAGATTCACTTCTTTCTTCACATAAGAACCATACGTAATCATGATTCCCATGGAAACACTCAAGGAGAAAAAGATTTGGCTCATCGCGTCCAGCAGGATTTCCAAGAAACGTCCCACAGTAAGACCTGATAAATCCGGAACAAGGTACACTTTCAATCCTTGTAATCCTGTCCTCGTCACCCCATCTGCTCCTGTATGCTGCAGCGTTAACGAAAAAATAGCGATTCCAACAATCATGAGAAGTAACCCCGGCATAACAATTTTGGAAAATTTTTCGATTCCTTTTTCCACGCCCTGGTAAACGATAAACGCCGTAATTGCTAAGAAGATTAACATAAATACAATCGGAGCGACCGGCGCGGTGATAAACTCTGTAAAATATCCGTCTTTTGCAGCTTCTTTGCCTGCACCGCTTACATAAACCGCAATATATTTTGTAACCCATCCTCCAATTACCGCATAGTAAGTCATGATAATCGCCGGAACTAAAAATGTAATCTTTCCTAAAAATCCCCACTTTGGATGCATCGTCTGATAAGCTGTCCACGCATCTTTTCCGGTTCTTCTTCCGATTGCAATATCAGTCGTCAACAATGTAAATCCAAACGTAACTACCAAAACCAAATAAATTAGCAGGAATAATCCCCCTCCGTCTTTTGCCGCCAAATAAGGAAAACGCCAAATATTTCCCACGCCGACGGCGCTTCCTGCCGCTGATAAGATAAATCCAAGCGAGCTTGTAAATCCTCCCTTTTTCTCTTTCTTCATTCTCATTCCCACCTTTCACAAACATTACAAGGTGATATTATAGAAAAGAATGCAAAATTTCTCAACCCGCTTATGTTTCGTATAAATAAACATTTGACAAAATAAGTTTCTTTATAATAGAATATTAGATGTATTCTATCATTCAGATACCACATTTTTATTTATTATAAGCGAAAATGTATATTCTGACGAAACTTCGAGGTGTTTATGAGCGAAATTAATCAGTATATCGGAAAACAAATCCGGATGTATCGGAAAATCCAGAATCTCACGTTGCAGCAGCTTGCAAACCTGATTCACAAAAGCCGCGCGACAGTCAGCAAGTATGAAACCGGTGAAATCACATTAGATGTGGAAACTTTATATGATATCAGCGTTGCCCTGCACGTTCACATGAATCAACTGACAGACCTGCCGAGCCTTCAGCTGGAAGCTCCTTCCGAGCCTGCAATCTCGGGAATCCAGAGTCCTTTTTTCGAAACCAGAAGGCTTTATTTCTACTTCTATGAAGGACGTTCCCGCAAATTAAAAGACGGAATCATCGATATCTATCCGGCCAAAGACCAGCCCGGAGAATATAACGCGTCCCTTACCATTAACGCCATGTCCTCTACCGGACGGAACAGCGCGCTCTATTATATCGGGAAAGTGACTTACAGCGATATGTTGATTCGCTTTTCATTTGCAAATCAATACAATAAATTGGAGGAAGATTTGCTTTATATTTTTAATCCTCTGGAAGTCCGCGATTTCACTGAAGGACTCCTATGCGGAATCTCAAGCGCCGACTTAAAGCCTTGCGCCTTCAAGTGTCTCGTTACTTTGACTCCGCAGGAACCAACCGAAGAACTGCTGCAGCATCTTCTCTTCACCAAGAAAGAACTGCAGCGTTGGAAGAAATTAAATATGCTCATTGTCGATAATCATGGCTAATCATCAACCATGACATATGCAGAAACGGGGACAGCCCTGCACTTTGGCTATCCCCGTTTCTCATATCTATAGGATTTATAACTCTAAAAATTGTAGTAGAATTTCTATTTTTAGTCGAGAAATATGCGACTCCCAATCAATCTTTAACATCTGGTCCAATTTATCAATCCTTTTTCGAATCGTATTGATATGCACATACATTTTCTCGGCTGTCACACTAAAATTCATGTTGCTTTCCAGATAAATTTTCAGTGTCCGAAGAAGTTCCACATTCTTCTCATCTTTCATCATCTTACGATATTCCGAAAGCATCTGCTCTAACTCTTCCTCCGGAATCTGAAGCCACGCAAATGGTCCAATCATCTCATAATCCCAGATTTTTCCCTTTGGATAGAGTTTTCTTCCCATTTTCATCACTTTATTACACGTTTCAATCGATGATTTCACCTCGGACATCTTCTTGCCTTCACGCAACACAGCAAACTCCAGTTCCATCTCAGGAAATTTTTCATCAATCTTTTGCCGAAAATCAAGAATCCTATGCTCCATTTCTTCTTGACTGCATGACAGTGAATCCGACAACTCGATTAAGATAATTCCAGCATTCTCATCAAGAAATGCAAGCTTTGCGTTCTTAGAAAGCTGGCTATTCTGGAAGATAGTAAGGTAATGCTCTCTGGAACTTCTGGCGCTCATCTTCTCATTCATCTGTTGAAATAATACGCATGCATACCGCGTATTCATAGAGATTCCCTGCTGTCCCGCCTGATAGAGCAGCCTCGCTTCATCTTCTCCTGTCGAATGCATTGCAAGTAAGACAAGGTTTTCAAATCCGATATTTCCGATACTCTGCGCAATGACAATCTGCTCGTATACTGCCTGAAGCAAAAGATAGGCGATTCGGATGGAATACTCATCATAATAATCCAGAAACTCCCGGGATTCCATTACGACAAAATAAGCCTGCAGCTTGCCGCCGACACTGATTGGGATTGTAATCCAGCTGATGCGGGGACCTTCTGCATTTTCCTCATTACATAGACGGATTCTTGACATCTGTATGTAATCGCAAAGCGTATACCGGTTATGCTCCTTTTTCGGCTCCCAATAATCACTCTCTTCCAGCCCGTAAGCTTCTGAGATTCTCTTAAAATTGGCAGAACTGCAATATCCTTCCTGCTCTCCAAAATCATGCAAAAATGCCGGGAATCCCATTTCCACCTCTACTGCCTGCAAAATCTTTTTAATCTTTTGCACTCGATATGTCGTCGTTCCTAATATCATCGCGCCGTTTTGATGAATCTGAAATCTTCAAATCGTCCGATTCATGACAATTGTGTTTACTTGCTGCATGACCTCCATATATCCGATTTCAAATGGCATACTAATCAGAGGAACCTCATAATAATCAAACAATTCTATGATATCTTTCGGAATCGTCAGGAGATACCTTCCACGCTTAATAACCATTCCTGAAGTCGTCTGCATCATCCCATCGTTGAAGGACTTTCTCATACAATCCGGCTCCATAAAAATCGAATATCCGGAAGTAATGACAAGCTCTTTCCCTTTTGTCCATCGATAGGCATCCGGGGCGTCCATAACCGCAATTCCCTGAACTTCTTTGTGCAGCCCTTTTGCTCCTGCTACAATATAAAAGTCTTTAAAAAACTCTTGTTCCAATAAAGTCTTAACTGCGATTCCCATGTTGTCCTTGTCCTTTCTTTCTCGCACCGCCATTACCTGCTATTTTCGCAAGTTTACCATCTCATCTCTTTTTCTGTCAAGAGACCCATGTCCCTTTTCTAAGCATGATTTTTAAGCCAATCCATCGCTGCTTTCGCATAGATGGCAGAAGATGTCGGCAGACATGTCTCGTTAAATTTTGCATGCGGGTTATGATGTCCCACCCACTCTTCTTCGTTTTCTACGCATGCTCCGATAAAGAAATAACTCGTCGGAATGTTTTCACCAAAGTATGAAAAATCCTCGGAACCCATAACATGGAAAGTTGGAGATGCTTTTAATTCGGAATCCAATTCCTTCACAGAACGAATGATTTCTTCATTCAATTCCACATCACATTTTACAGCCGGTACATCATTTAACACTTCGATTTCAAATTCACAGCGATATGTCGTTGCCACACCTTTTACAATTTCATGAATACGGCGAATAATATAGTCTCTCACTTCTGCCTTAAATGTACGAAGCGAGCCTTCTAATACCGCACGCTGCGGAATCACATTGAATGCACTTCCGGATTCAAAATGTCCGATTGTCAAAACTGCTTCTTCCATGGCAGAAATTTCTCTTGCGATGAGTTCCTGTAATCCCAGATATAAATGTACTCCTGCATGAATCGGGTCAACGCCAAGTTCCGGTGTAGAACCATGCGTACCCTTTCCTGTCAATGTAATTCGAAATCCATAAACGGATGTCATCGGATATTCCCCGTAAATAATCTGTTTATTTTTGCTATTTGGAGCTACATGCATTGCAAATGCCGCGTCTACCTTCGGATTTTCCAATACACCTGCATCCACCGCTGCTTTCGCTCCTTTGAACGTTTCCTCCGCGGACTGGAATAACAGTTTAACAGTACCCTTCAGTTCACTTTCATGTGCCTTCAAAAGCTTTGCCGCACCGAGAAGGGTCGTTGCATGCATGTCATGTCCACAAGCGTGCATACAACCGTTTTCCGATGCAAACGGTTCTCCCGACTCTTCTCTTACCGGAAGCGCATCCATATCGCTTCGAAGCATAAAACACTTCCCACTACTTCCAATCAAGGCTACTACACACGAACAGTCTTCATATACTGTATATGGAATCTCCATCTTATCCAATTCCGCTTTGACAAATTCTACCGTTTTCGGAAGATGCAGCCCGATTTCCGGAATCTGATGAAGGGCTCTTCTCCATTCACTTAATTGTTGTTGAAGTTCATTTGCTTCTTTTAGTAACTGATTTTGCATCATACATTCTCCTTTCTGCAAATCTCTTTCTACTATATCTTATCCTTCATACATAGGTTTGTAATTTTGTTTCTTTTCCTGAAATTCTTTCATAATTTTCTCTCTAATTTCCGGATGCTTATACAAATCATATGCAATACCGGCCATCACCTCTGCCGCGCTGAGCGCTCCTTTTTCTCCGATAGTGCTTCCCGTTGAAGCCGTTGCCTGCCATGTATGCGGCGATACCGCTGCCGGCCAACATGTCGTTGAAATCAAACACATCGGCATCATGTGACTAACATCTCCACTATCAGAAGAAGCTGTAAGCGGATTAATTCGATACAAATCCCTTGCACCTACTTTTGTCGATAGCGGAAGATTTTCTGTATCATATAACATTCTTGCATGCGCTACTGTTTCATCCGCTAATGTACTTTCCAGTTTCGAAGCAAACTTCAGCTCCTCTTTTGTATAAGCCGGAAGGTTTGCCTCTTTTAAGTTTTCATATGCCAAATCTGCATACGCATGATTCTCCAACAACTCACAACATCCATAATCAATCTTCATTTCCATAGAGGTTTCTGTCATAAGACACGCGCCTTCCGCAACTTTTCTCACACGCTCTAAAATCTCTTTGACATCGGAAATATACGGAGCCCGGACAAAATACCAGGAGCCTGCTCGTGGCGGAACAATATTCGGAGAAAATCCACCACTATCTGTCGTGTAATGAATTCTTGCTTTAGACGTTACATGTTCTCGTAAGTAATTCACTCCTACACTCATCAGCTCTACCGCATCTAAAGCGCTTCTTCCGACTTCCGGAGCAAATGCCGCATGGGAACTCTTTCCTTTGAATTCAAAATGAGCAGAAGCGCTGGCAAGATATCCACTGTCATACACCATATTGGTGCTCATCGGATGCCAGCTGATTGCCATGTCACAATCATCAAACATATGATAATATGCCATCTTCACTTTTCCTGAAAGCAGTTCTTCTTCCGGACATCCATAAAACCGAATTGTCCCTTCTCTATTTTCATTCTCTAAAAATCGTTTTATTGCAATAGCTGCTACTGCCGATGCAGAACCTAACAAATTGTGTCCACATCCATGGCCTGCTGCTCCTTCTTTCACCGTTTCTTTCTGGTCTGATACTGCTTGGGATAATCCCGGAAGTGCATCATATTCTCCTAAAATTGCAATTACAGGAGTTCCCGAGCCATATTCCGCATAAAATGCATGAGGCAGTTTTTCTTCATTGACTATTACGAATCCTTCTTCAGACAATATCTTTCGAAAATAATTCGCGCTCTCCTCTTCTTCTCCACCTATTTCCGGCTCTTCCCATAATAATTTACAGCTCTTTTGACATAAAGGCTCTAAACTTTCCACAATTTGATGAAGTTCTTTTTTCGTCATATCTATCTCTCCCTCGTCTACATTTCTTATAAAATTACGCCGCTTTTTTTGCCGAATTCTTCAATGTTGCAAGTCCAATTGCAATGCTAAGGAATACACATCCCATTGTTCCAAGCCAGTTGGATGCTCCCGGCAGCCAATTGAATACGCCAAGACCGATTGCTGTATACAATACAATGGCAATTAAAACCATTACAAGACTATGCCTTTTCATTTTAATTCCAAACTGTACAATCAATGCACCAAAAAGCGCCGGAAGAAGATAATTCAACGCTGAAATCACAGATGCCGGAAGCATTTCCAATACGGAAGTTCCAAGAATTGCCCCGATTGTCAAAACAGAAGTATTGATAAGGATTGAAACTGCCATACCGATTGTAGCAATGACAGAACCCTTTTCTGTACCCGGTTCTACGTCTGCCGCTACCTGTGCCATACTTGCACAAGGAATACGCATATTTGAAATATTTCCTGAAAGGAATGCCATATAAGTTCCTGTCGGTCCAACTACCGGAAAATAAGAAATCGGCTCGACAAACCATAACACACCAAATGCACTGGCTCCACTGACAAATGCAGTCAAAAGCGCCGCTGGTTTTGGAAGCAACCCATACACTACCGCAAGCATAACAGCTGGCAAAAACGCAAGGAGAACTCCTAAATATCCGGTTACTTTTCCTATCTTATTGATTTTTGGCATATATTCATCTTTATAGAAATTATTGCTCATTTTCTCTTCCTCCCGTCCTTAAATCAGAGCTGTGATAATCATAGCTCCTAAAATCGTAATTGTCAGCGCCCACTCTCTTAACCATCCGATATTCTTTTTCTCTGCCACTGTGGAAAGCACATACATAATAACCGCTCCTAAAATACAGGCAATTGCATTCTTATTTGCTCCGCTCATCGTTGCAGCATCTGCTTTCTGAATCAAAGAATAAATCGGTTTCGAAAGATGACTCGCTACCATTGCTGCAAACACACCGATAATTGCTGTCGATGCAATCGTTGTTAAAGTGCCCGCATTTCCTTTGGATAATTTATGTTCAATCTTCTCCATCTTATTTGCTGAAAATGTTCCAAACAATACCCAACCGATTGAGCAAAGAATCATCGTCCAAATCGCCATTGTAAGCGCCTCTTTTGTCATCGGGTCCGTTCCTAAAGTCACTCCGACCGCCGATGTTCCAAGTCCTGCCGCAATAGATTCAAACATAACAGAACCTATCATAGAAAGTCTCATCCAGCCCACCGGACCTCCAACAGTCACAAGTAATGATAACATTCCGCTCAATACAACGATAGATGGTCCAATTGAAGTCACTGCGCTACTTTTGATTGCTTTATTCATTTGTGTTTTCGTGAGTCCAACTTTTTCTCCCGAACGATAGGCTTCACGCGCAAAAAGAACCGCTTGTATCATAACAAATACGACCGGAATTCCACAAGCGAGCCACATAGGTAAACTATTTGCAAGTTTCATAACATCCATTCTTTTTTCCTCCTTTTTCTTGCTTTACCTCGTTTTTCTCCATTATGCGTGTTGCCTCAAAATAAAAAAATGAAAATATCTTCACTTTTCGACACATTTCGCCATGCGGTGAAGATATTTTCACTTTTTCAATTTCTTTTATAAAATTTATTAGAGATTTTCTACTATTTCCAATATTCTTCCATATACTTCTTGGCTTCCTCTTCTCCCAAAGAAAATTCCTTTTCGATTCTCTCCAAGGTACTTTCTTTTGAAACTTGAAATTCCTGACACATCTCTATCGTAGTTTCAATACGCCCTTCTTCAATCATTGCCTTTATCGCTTCACACATATCTCGTCTCTCTCCTTTCTTCTGTTGGTAATTCTCCAATTCTTTTTCCATATGAAGCAAAATTCCCATCACATCATCTATTTCCTTACTTTTTCTTCCGCCAAATATGCAGCTCCAAGCGCTCCTGCAAACCTTCCAAATTCTGCAGGCATGACATGTCTCCCGAGTTTTTCTGAAAGTCTGGATGTAAAATATGTGCTATGGCTCAATCCTCCTGTCAGAATGATGGTGTCTGCCAACGTCTGCCGCTGTGCAAGCTGCGCCACTTTCGCCACCACCGACTCGATAACGCCGGCTGCAATATCCTCCCTCGGACGTCCCTCTCCGATATAACTGATAACTTCCGATTCTGCAAACACCGTACAGAGTGAACTAATCGGTATCATCTGTCCCATCTTCGCCAGCTCAAACAATTCGTCCAATGTAATTCCAAGGCGATTCGCCATAATCTCCAAGAATTTCCCCGTTCCGGCAGAACATTTATCATTCATGAGGAAATCCATCACAACGCCATTTTGTACCTGGATGACTTTCGTATCCTGTCCTCCTACATCAATAATGGTGCAGTCTCCCCCTGCAAGCTCTCTTCCGCCTCTTGCATGACATGTAATCTCTGTGATTACTTTATCCGCAAAGTCTACCGCCACCCGTCCATATCCGGTCGCAATGACTATCGTGTCCTCTGACTCCACATCAATCCCTGCCGCTTTTAACCGCTCCTTGATTGTAATAGTTGTTTCTTTGCTGCTCCATCCGGTCGGCAGGACAAAATACATATCATTATCTCCACGCACTACGACTTTTGACGCCGTAGAGCCTATATCAATACCTACATAATTCATTTTCTCTCTCCTCCTTAGCAATATCGGTCTCTATTTGGATTGATATCCTTCTCCATATCAACAATTTTCAATATTTCAATTCCATGTTCTTCAACGCACTTTTCTACCGTTTCCGTATCTTCTTTTTTGATTAGAAGCGAAATCCCGCAACACATACTCAAAACTCTGGGAGTCGGAGCAATGACTGCCCGGACTCCCAGTTTTTTTAGTTCTCTGTGCAGGCGCATTCCATTATCATGATTCGGGAAAAGTACATAGGTCTGTATCTCTTTTTTCTCACCCATTTGTTATCCGCCTTTGATTCCATGCCCCAACAGGCATCTCTTAGTTATTTAACATTTCAATAAATGCACTAATTCTTGTACGGAGCTGCTGTGCATCGCTGTCCGTATAATCTGTCTCGATTCCAAGAACCGGGATTCCCGCTTCTTTCATTGTTTTTTCTACAAGATAGCCTTCTGTATCATATAATCCACAGAATTTCAGATTTACATCGATGATTCCATCCACTTTGTATTCTTTCGCAAGTCGGAGAATATCATCGATTCTTCCTGTATTCGGTGTAAAGCATGCGCAGTTGATATTCATATATCTTTCGGAAAGCGCCGTAATCTGTTCCTCGACTGTCTCTTTTGTCTCATCCACAAGATTCTCAAAATAACGAGTTCCGGTACACATTTCTTCACATACAACCGCGCCTCCGCTTGTCTCTACCAGGTTATGTAACTTCCAGTTCGGAATCGCAAGCGGCGTGCCTGTTAACATGATTCTCTTTGTTCCTTCCGGGAATACGCTCATGCCTTCCTCTACACGTTTGTCTAATTCATCACAAAGCGCATTTGTCATCTGTGTGAATCTTGACGGGTCATCATAGAATGCAATCTGAGAAATCAGCAATACGTCTTTTCCGCTAATTGGAAGTTTTTCATTTTTTCTCAAGTCATAGAGTCTTGCAAGCGCCCTTCTCTTGTCGTTGATTAACCGAATACTTGCGGCAAGCTTCTCTGCCGTTACTTTATTTCCGGTAAATTCCTCCACTACATTTTTAAATTCTGTAATCTCTTCCGCCCATGCCTTCACATCTTTCGCACGCTTCATCTGCGGAAGATTCATCACGTGAACCGGAACGTCCTCCGCGAGAATCTCCCATGCCTTTTTCTTGCCGTCACATGTCGTCTCTCCTACATACATATCTGCGATTCGGAAAAATGGACATGTCCGGTCAAATCTTGCTCCTACAGACGCCTTGATAAGCGGGCATGTGTTTGTAGGGAGCACTTTTTCTCCGCCCGGAACCCAGAACTGGGAACCTCCGCAGAGTCCTGTTGCAATCGCATCCGCCGCAAACACAATCTCATCCGGCACATACACGCAGAATGTTCCAAACACTTTGCCGCCCTTTTTCTGATGCTCAATCAATTCTGCCGGACGCACTCCATGAATTTCCGATACGACAAAGTTATAATAGTCCATCCCCTCCGGTCTGTTATCCTGCGATAAATAAACGTCCCCGAAAGCCTGTGGAAGCACTTCACAGAGCTGGTCATGAAGCTCCACATTCATTCCAAGTTCTTCCCACATTTTGTGATAATCAGCCATTTGTTCTTCCTCCTTCAATACCGTTCATAGCCTTTTCTCATATGATAGCATTTAAAAAAAAGCTCTTCAATGTACGAAGAGCTTTCTCTTATTGATTTTTCTAAACTATATCCGTTATTTATCGAGATTCTCTATAAGTGTCCATTTCTTCAAACGCACGAATACAGACATCAATTTCTTCTTTTTTATTCGCCGCGCTAAATGCAAATCTTACAGTACCCTGCGGAAATGTTCCGAGCGTCTCATGGGCTTTCGGCGCGCAATGAAGCCCTACCCTTGTCATAATCTGATACTTCTGTTCTAGTTCAAATGCCACCATACTGTTGTCCATATCCCGGAAATCCAGCGACACAACCGAAACCCGATTTTCCATTCCCTGCTCGCCTACAACCTGAATCCATGGAAATCTCTGAATCTCCTGCAAAAAATAAGCAGTCAGTTCCATCTTTTTGTCGTGAAGCTTCTCTATCGTTTCCTCTTCCAGATAAGTGAGCGCCGCATGAAGTCCTACAATTCCCGGAAGATTCATCGTGCCACTCTCATATTTATCCGGAAGATAGGATGGTTGTTCCAATGAGTCCGACTGACTTCCGGTTCCTCCGGCAATGACAGGCTGCAATACCTTGTCCAACTCCTCGGAAATCAAGAATCCCCCAATCCCCTGTGGTCCAAGAAGTCCTTTATGTCCGGTAAATGCAAGGAAATCTATCTGACATTTTTTCATATCTACATCGATGGTACCCGCACTCTGCGCCGTATCTACCGCGAAGAAAATATGATGCTTCTTGCATATTTTCCCTACTTCTTCAATGGGAAGAATCGTACCGCACACGTTCGAAGCATGAAGCATAAGAACGGCTCTTGTTTCTTTGCGGATAAACGGCTCGAAATCCTCCGCCCGCACCATGCCGCAGGAGTCTCCTCTCACTACATCATAGGTAATGCCTTGTTTTTCCAACTGGCATAACGGACGCATCACCGCATTATGTTCCATACTCGTTATGATGATGTGGTCTCCCGATTTTAAAAGCCCCTTCAAAAACAGATTGATAGAATATGTAATCCCCGGTGTAAAAATCACCTGTCTGGAATCTTCCGCATGAAACAATTTTGCAAGTTTTTCCCTCGTTTCCAGAACTGCCTCCTCCACCTCATAGGCTTCTTCATAGCTTCCACGATTAATATTAAAGGCTCCCTTTGTCAATAATTCTGCCATCTTTTCCGCCACATGGGGAGCTTTCGGAAAAGAGGTACTTCCATTATCAAAATAAATCCTGTCCATATCGAATCTCCATCAGACACAAGCCCTGTGCCGGCGCCGTAATCGCTTCCTGTGTCCGCTCCACACCGTCCAATAGTTCCTTCACTTTCTCCGGCTCATAGAATCCACGTCCCACCCGGATAAGCACGCCTGCAATGATTCGTACCATGTTATAAAGGAATCCATTCCCTGTAATGCGGATGGTAATCTCGTCCCCTTGCTGCGTAATCTGAAGCTCCGTCACCGTACGAACCGTTGTCTTCGCATTTGTCCGGATGCAGCAAAAGGATGCAAAATCATGCTCGCCCACGATATAAGACGCGCCTTGACGCATTTTCTCCACATCCAGAGGAAAACTTACGAAAGCGTTGTATAACCGTTTTGTCGGAATCACCGTCCTGGAATTGATGATATGGTATTCATAAGTTTTTAATGTATCCTGATATCTCGGATGCCAGTCTAACGGCACTTCCTCCGACTCTACAACCACCACATCTTCCGGAAGCCGCTGATTCAAGGCATAGGAAAACCGTTCCGGCGGAATACTGCTCGCAGTATCGAACACCGCCACGTTCCCAAGGGCATGTACTCCGGAATCGGTACGGCTTGCCCCGATGACCGCAATCTCTTCCCCTGTAAGCTTACGGATTGCCCGGTTCAACACTTCTTCAATTGTAATCCCGTTCGGCTGCACCTGCCATCCGCAATAGTTCGTTCCGTCATAGGCAACCGTAAGTTTCACTCTTTTCATATCGTTTCCCTTTCGTTAGAAAATCCAAATCTTGAATGGCACAAATCTTCCAACTCCAATCACCACAATCAGATACAGAAGCATAACGCCGTATGTCACATAATCCCTCTTTTTATAGATGAGCGGTTTCATCTTCGTTCTTCCGTCTCCGCCTCGGTAACATCTTGCTTCCATCGCCATCGCAAGGTCGTTTGCCCGTCGAAACGCAGATACGAACAGAGGAACAAGAATCGGAATCATACTCTTCGCTTTCTGTATAATATTTCCACTTTCCAAGTCGGCTCCCCTTGCAATCTGCGCTTTCATAATCTTGTCTGTCTCTTCTAACAGAATCGGAATAAATCGAAGCGCAATCGACATCATCATCGCGATTTCATGCACAGGAACCTTCACCTTATTTAACGGTCTTAACAGGCTTTCAATTCCATCCGTCAATTCATTCGGCGTCGTTGTAAGCGTCATCAATGAGGAGCCTATAATCAGATAAATCAGTCGAAGCACCATATAAACGGATGCCCGGAGACCGTCTTCTGTGATTTTGATAAATCCGACCGATACAAGAATCTTTCCTGTCGTTGTAAAAAACAGATTGAAAATCGTCGTAATCAAAAGTAACAGAATAATCGGTTTCAATCCTTTTGTAATAAATTTAAACGGTACTTTGGATGTTCGGATAACCGCAATCAAAAATATCGTGCAAATCACATACCCTAATACGCTTTTAAATAAGAACAAAGAAATCAGATACAACAGCGTACACACAATTTTCACTCTTGGGTCAAGCTTATGAATCACGCTGTCAGTCGGATAATATTGTCCAATCGTTATATCTCTTATCATAATGCTTTCGTAATCTCCTCCACTGCCTCCTCAATGGTCGTTGCCGTCACGTCCACCGGAAGTCCTCTTTCTCTTAGGGCATGCATGATATATGTCACCTGCGGCGCTGCAAGCCCTACCTCTTCCAGTTCTTTGTAATGCGAGAATACCTCCTTCGGCGTCCCGTCTAACATCTTGCTTCCATGGTCCATCACAATGATTCGTTCCACATATTTCGCGATATCTTCCATGCTATGTGAAACAAGAATTACCGTCATATCGCTTTCTTTGTGAAGCTTCGCAATCTGGTCCAGAATCTCATCACGCCCTGCCGGGTCTAACCCTGCCGTCGGCTCATCCAACACGAGCACTTTTGGCTGCATAGCGAGTACCCCTGCAATCGCCGCCCGCCGTTTCTGTCCTCCTGATAAATCAAACGGCGACTGCCTGTAAAGTTTCTCCGGGAATCCGACTGCCTGCAGCGCTTCTACCGCCCGCTTCTCACATTCCTCTTTGGGAAGTCCTTGATTTTTCGGTCCGAAGCAAACGTCCGTCAAAACATCCACCTCAAAAAGCTGATGCTCCGGATACTGGAACACAAGTCCGACCTGACTTCTCAAACGCTTCATGTCGTAACCGTCTGCGTATACGTTTTCCCCGTTAAAATAGTAGACACCGTCTGTTGCTTTCAAAAGTCCGTTCAAATGTTGAATCAATGTGGACTTTCCCGAACCGGTATGCCCGATAATTCCAACAAACTGTCCATGGGGAATCTCAAGACTCACATCCTTTAACGCATGCTTCCGGTAAGCCGTCCCTTCTCCATATATATAATTGATATGTTCTAATTTCATTGACATAATTCTTCCACCAATTCCTCTATACTTAGAATCCCATCCGGTAACTGTATTCCCTTCTTCTGAAGTTCATGAGCCAAAAGCGTCACCTGCGGAACATCCAAACGATATTGTTTCAATTCTTCCACGCGGCTGAAAATGCTTCTTGGCGTTCCTTCCATCACTACATGCCCCTTATCCATGACAATGACCCGGTCTGCACCAATGACTTCTTCCATATAATGCGTAATCAAAATGACCGTCACATGTTCTTTCCTCCGAAGTTCCTCAATCGTTCGAATCACTTCTTTTCTTCCGCATGGATCTAACATCGCGGTCGGCTCATCCAGCACGATACACTTTGGATGCATCGCGATTACGCCGGCGATGGCAACTCTCTGCTTCTGCCCTCCCGATAATTTGTTCGGGGAATGGTGGCGGTATTCTATCATACCTACCTGATTCAGGCTCTTTTCTACCCTCTCCCAAATCTCATCTGTCGGAACTCCAAGGTT
The DNA here is from genome assembly GCA_905197485.1 of uncultured Lachnospiraceae bacterium. Classification (GTDB taxonomy): domain Bacteria; phylum Bacillota; class Clostridia; order Lachnospirales; family Lachnospiraceae; genus Faecalimonas. Next base: position 42,556 of record CAJJYZ010000009.1, read on the forward strand.
CTCCGGACCGAATCCCACATCTTCTTCTACGACAGTTCCGATAATCTGATTATCCGGATTCTGAAATACCATTCCCGCCGTCTGCCGGACATCCCACAGATTCTCCATATCTTTCGTATCTTTTCCGTTCACCCACATGGTTCCACCTGTTGGGGTCAGAATCGCATTTATCTGCTTCGCTAAAGTGGATTTTCCGGAACCGTTATGTCCGAGAATCGCGATGAATTGCCCCGGCTCCACGTTCAAATCCACCTCGTCGATGGCGCGGTGCGTCCCGATGACATTTCCCTCATCATCTAGCTTCTCATATTCAAATATCAATTTTTCTGTTTTAATCATGCTCATACGCTTTCCCTCTTTGTGTATGTGACTGTTGTGTGTATTGTACTGCAACTATTTTTCGTTTGCAAGAACCGGCTTCTCCCGATTTACAATGACGATTCCAATGCTGACAAGCACGAGCGCCGCCAGAGTTTTGACAGAACCAATCTGTTCCCCGAGAAGAATTGCTGATAACGCCACTCCGAATACCGGAATGCTGAATGCGAATACCGTCACCTTGCCAACCGGATTGTATTTCAGAAGCGTCGTCCATATGCAGAATGAAATCGTTGTCAAAAGCGCAAGGTATACAAGCAAAAGCGTAGACTGCACATGGAAACCGGTCACATGCCCTCCTGCCGCAAATCCAATCAACGCCAGAATTCCTCCACCAAATAATAGCTGATATGCTGTCAGGGTCATCGGGGATTCTCTGTGGGAAATCAGTTTCAGTGTGACGGAACTCGTTCCATAGAATACCGCACAGATAAATACAAATCCTTCCCCTGTCAATCGGAAGCCGTCTCCCCATCCTCCCGGCGCAAGATTCACAAGAATCACCCCTGCAAATCCAATCATACAACCGATGGCTTTTCTCCATGTCATTTTCTCCGATTTGATGAGAAATGATGCGACAATAATCGATACAAATGCATTGGATGCATTAATCACCGACCCCTTTGCCCCTGTCGTATTTGCCAGTCCGATATAGAAAAACAAATACTGAAGCGTCGTCTGCAGAAGTCCTTGTCCGCACACATACGGTACGGAGGATTTCTTCATCGTCAAGATTCTTTTTTCAAAAAAGCATCCAAGAATCCATGTAAAAACTCCCGCTAAAAAGAAACGGTATCCCGCAAATAAAATCTGACTCCCCACATCTTCAATGCAAAACAAATCGTAGCCAATCTTCACACATGGAAATGCACTGCCCCACAAAGCACAGCATACCAATGCAAGAATGGCTACGACTCCTGTTCTTTTCATAAATTTTTCCATTGTCTTTTCACTCCATTCTCTTGTCTTCTCTATTCTAACGGAGAATGGAGAATTAGTAAAGACTTATCTCCTTCGTACACAACCGATTCCGAGTCCTCCCGGTCCGATGTGGCATCCGATACTCAATGTAAGCGGATAATATATAATCTTTTCCCCAGGAAATGCTTTTTCTAACTCTTTTTTCCACATTTCCAGCGTCTCTGGCTCCATATAAGTGTTGGCAATCCCCAGATATAATTTTCCTTCTTCGTGAAGCTGATGAAATCTTCCTTCAATATCGCTGCGAAGCGCCTTGCACATCGTCTTGAACGCGGATTTCATCCCCCGGACTTTCGCATAGGCATCCAGTTTCTCTCCCTGAATCGTCAGCACCGGTTTAATGTTCAACACACTTCCGATTGCCGCACCTGCCGCCGTCACGCGTCCGCCTTTTTTTAAATACTCCAATGTATCCACCGCAATATAAATGCTGGCATCCAAAGCTTCCTCTTCCAGCGTTCTGCAGATTTCCGCCCCGGAGAGTCCCTCTTCTGCCATGGCAAACGCGTCAAAGACCGACTGTGCCTGTGTCACAGAAATTCTATGGTTATCTACGACATGCACTCTTCCCTCATAGTCTTCCGCGAGCATTTTCGCATTGGCACAGGAACTGCTCAGACCGCTTGTCATCGGAATGTAAACGACTTCGTCATACTCTTTCAGAAGCTCGTCCCACATATCCATCACAATCCCCGGTGCTGGCAAAGATGACGTAATCTCTACCCCCTCCGCCTGCTTTTTATAAAATTCCTCAATTGTAATATCTACACCCTCATAATATGTGATTCCTTCAATGATAACAGGCATCGGGATGATATGAATCCCAAGCTTCCTGCCTTCTTCCGGAAATATTCCGCAATTACTGTCTGCCATTACTGCTACTTTTTGCATAAATTTATCTTCCTTTCCAATAGCCGACGCATTGACCGTTATTTTAACACATGTTAAAATTATAGCAACTGACTAGGCAGAGTCAATTTACAATATTTTATTTTTGTAAATTATTTATACAGATTGGAGAAATTGTAAATCTATGGAAGACAGACGTATCAAAAAGACAAAAAAGAACCTAAAAGCGACATTGATTGAAATGCTTGCCGACATGCCTTTTGAGCAGATTACCATCACAAGTCTCTGCAGCCAGGCAGATATCAGCCGCATTACATTTTATACCCATTACAGTGACAAATACGCTTTAGTCGATGATATTTTCCACGATATGATTCGCATTGGCACCGACCGCTACCGGCAAATGCAGCGTGATACGAACCCGGAACATCATTTTGCGGTCAGCTATCGGAATGTACTCTATACGATTTTAGATTTATACTACGATAACTATGCCTTTTTCCGCCACACGAGACCGGACAAGAATCCTTTTCTTGCGTTTTCCTTCTATAATTATGTATTAACCACAGTAGAAACGTATACGAATCGGGAAGGCAAAAACATGAATCTCCGCTACTCCGCGCGGAAAATTGCCGGATTTCTCTGCTATGGTATCGTAGGGTTTATCAATGAATGCCATGCGGAAAATATGCCGTTACAAAAGATTCGGGAAGAAGCTTCCGAACTTCTTACAAGCATCCTCACTTCCGATATCATCATGGAGTCACGTTAATTGCGTTATCCCGTTGACAAACGTTTTTCTCCCCGATACAATAAGGAAAGAAATTAAAACAGAAAGGATGATTTTCAAAATGGCAAATCCAATCGTAACATTTGAAATGGAAAACGGCGGAGTCATCAAAGCAGAATTATACCCTGAGATTGCTCCGAATACAGTAAACAACTTTATCTCTCTTGTAAATGCAGGATTTTACAACGGAATTATCTTCCACCGCGTAATTCGCGGATTCATGATTCAGGGAGGATGCCCGGAAGGAACAGGAACAGGCGGTCCTGGGTACAGCATCAAGGGCGAGTTCTCCCAGAACGGATTCACAAATAACTTAAAACATGAACCGGGCGTTCTTTCCATGGCTCGTACAATGATGCCGAACTCCGCAGGTTCTCAGTTCTTCATCATGCATGAGAACTCACCGCACCTTGACGGCGCTTACGCTGCTTTCGGTAAAGTCATCGAAGGAATGGACGTGGTAAACGCAATCGCAGAGACAGCGACAGACTTCAGAGACAGACCACTGGAAGACCAGAAAATGAAGACAGTCACTGTGGAAACTTTCGGTGTGGAATATCCGGCGCCGGAGAAAATGTAATCATTAACTTTTCAGATTTTCAAAAAGGGCTCTAGAAGAGCCCTTCTAGCAAACAAATCCGACATTCGTCGAATGGTATTCAAGTAATAGTTTATTTTTATCATATGTAACAGATTTTTACTTGCTTTCAATAACAAATTTGTTATAATTAAGGAGGACAATGTATAATATACTATTTTATGAAACTTCACGCGGAGAAAGTCCGATTCAGGATTTTCTCACACATCTTCGTCAGAAATCATCCACAGATAAATCTGCACGAATTTTACTATACAAAATCATTGCTTATTTAGATTTACTGGAAGAAAAGGGGACATTTATTGGCCAACCTGTCACAAAACATTTAGATGGAGAAATATGGGAACTCAGACCATTGAATAATAGAATTCTATATGCCTATTATAATGACAATACTTTCATCCTTCTTCATCACTTTAAAAAGAAAACTCAAAAAACTCCAAAAAAAGAATTGAAAAAAGCAAAAAACAACTTAAAAGATTACTTAGAAAGGAATGATATCTCATGACAAACGATTGGAAATCTTTTCGTTCAACATTAAACTTAACCCCGGAAGAGGAATCCTTAGTATCTTTAGAAAAAAATCTAATTCACACCCTGACATCCGCACGTCAGGAAAAAGGGCTCTCTCAGAAAGAACTGGCAGAACTCTGCGGAGTTCCCCAGTCTGCTATCGGACGGCTTGAGCGTGGTAAACACTCACCTCAACTCAATAGTCTTTTAAAGGTTTTGCAAGCCCTGGGGTATACTTTGCAGATTATTCCATTGAAAAAATAGAGAATGCCTATGCATTCTCTATCCCTTACCTTGCTACAAATACATATTTCTTCTCATCGGACAGGCTCGCTTCATACTCGTAACCATTCCAATCAAAACCTTTGATTTTCTCCGGCTCATCAATCCGGTTTTTTATCACATACTGTACCATATGCCCTCTTGCCATCTTTGCAAGCGTTGCAAGCGTTTTTAATTTCCCTTTATGCATATTCAGAAATTCCACATCGATGAATTTATCATATTTCGCATATTTTCTTACACATTTTGCATACTCTTCGGAAGCAAGATTGAGAACAACCTGATTGTCCTTATAGACGTCTTTATAAATCTCATCATTCCAGAACCCGTACAGATTTTGTCCGTCTATTGGAATCTTACACTGCATTTCCAGACGGTATGGTTGGATTCCATCCAACGGTTTCAAAGAACCATAGCATGCGCTTAATATCCGCAAGTGTTCCTGCGCATAAATAAGCTCCTCTTCACTCCATTCTAATGCCTCTGTATGTTTAAATACCAGACCATCATAAGTGAGAATCGCTGCCGTTCCTTTTTTCTCCATATCAAATGCCTGGATATCGACGAACGCCTGTCCCGCCAGCTTCTCATTGATTTTCATATAACTTTCCAACTCCCAAGGCGTACATTTTTTCAATGTCTGCATCACTATCTCTGTCTTTTCCCGAAATCTGCACCTCGAAAGAGTCACCCCTTCCCGCTCTCTCACTTTCATATTTTTAGCAGGTGAAATAATTGTAATCATAGGTACCTCCTGTTATTCTGATTTTATCGTATTGTAAAAAACAACTCCAAGGATGATTGCTCCTCCAATCAATTCCTTTCCGGATGGAATCTCATGGAGTAATATCACTGCCGCAATAATGCCGTATACAGACTCTAATCCGGATATGATTCCTGCAGTCTGCACCCGGACATGTTTCAACCCCTCGATAAACATGGAATGTGCGATTGCCGTACACACAATTCCGTATAATAAAAGGCCACCAATATCCATCCCTGTCACTTCCGGCTTCAGAATCAACATCGCAGGAAGCAGAACAATTGCCGCCGAACTCTGTTCATAAAAAGAAACAATACTTCCCTGATAGGTGCTGGCAAATTTCCGATTCCACAAGGAAAGTACCGCATAAGAGAAACTGCATACCATACCGAGTATAATACCCTGGGTCATACTGTTGGCAAGCTCAAATTCAGGCACGATAAACAGCACTCCTGCCAGCATCACCACCGCGCTGCACACACTTGACATTTTTAACTTCTCATGAAATAAGTATGGTTCCAAGAATGTCACAAAAAGCGGGAAGGTTGAAAACGTAATCGTTCCAACGGCTACTGTCGAGTATTGAATCGACAACATAAAAGTAGTCCAATGAATTGCCAGAATGATTCCTGCTATAAAAAATGCTCCATAATCTTTTTTCTCGGATAATCGAATTTTTGTTCCCCTTAATTTCAAGATTATCCATAAAAATAGCGAAGAAAATAATACACGTCCGAACGTAATCACCACCCCCGGAAGATTCACCATCTTCGCAAACAGGCTGGACATTCCAAAAAGCAGGACTGCAAGATGCACTTGCAGCAAACCTTTCTTTTGTATGTTTTTTGTATCCATAAAAGTTCCTTTCTATTCTTTCCCCTCTCCGTCTGCCGGAAGAGAACGTAAATACTTTACCATCATCGGAAGCGTAACCATCGCTGCCAGTATATCCGCTGTCATCTGTGAAAACTGAATCCCCCGTAATCCGAAGAAATAACTGAAAACGAGCAGAATCGGCGTCTCCGTCATCCTTTTATATTGTATTTTTGAAATATCCTGAACCATTCTCTATCACAACCTTCTTATCATTTCTCTTCCAATCATAGCACAATTTGCTTGATAAAGAAATAACTTTGCTTGTTCTCAGCCAGCGCCCATGCTATACTTTTCTATAGTATACAGAATCTATTTCAAATAGGCACGTACTGATTACAAAGGGTCACACCTGAGTAAAAAGGCGCATAAACCGGAATATTTTATAGGATGATTCTATCCTTTTTCAGGCTCTGCGTCTTCAGATGTGGAGCCTATTTTATTTCAGGAGGTTATTATGGATACGAGAATCGCACTTATCGGAATCATCGTGGAGAGCCACGAATCGATAGAACAACTGAACGCCCTTCTATCCGAATACGGCGATTACATCATCGGCAGGATGGGGATTCCTTATCGGGAAAAACACGTTTCTATCATAAGCGTAGCAATCGATGCCCCGAATAATGTCATCAGCTCCCTCTCCGGGAAACTTGGCATGCTGCCGGGCATCAGTACAAAGACAACTTACACGAAACAATAAAGGCAGAAACTTATGAGACATTTAATCGACAAACTAAGAATAACCGGCAATCTTACCAAAGGCGAATGGCATACGTTGATTAACAACCGGTCTCCCGAATCATCCGAATACCTATTTCAGAATGCCCGGGAAGTCCGAGAACAGTTTTACGGAAAAGACGTATATATCCGGGGACTTATGGAGTTTACAAACTATTGCAAAAACGATTGTCTATACTGCGGAATTCGAAAAAGCAATCCAAATGTCACCCGATACCGGCTAACAAAAGAACAGATTCTTGCCTGCTGCAACACAGGATATGAACTCGGATTTCGCACTTTCGTACTGCAAGGCGGGGAAGACGGATATTTTACCGATGACCGCATGGTAGATATCATCTCGGAAATCCGCCAGAACTATCCGGACTGCGCAATTACGCTTTCCATCGGTGAAAAATCAAAAGAAAGTTACCAGCGCTTCTTTGACGCAGGCGCAAACCGGTATCTGCTTCGACATGAAACTTACAACGTTGAACATTATGCCAGACTGCACCCTGCCGGTTTAAGCGCGAAAACAAGACAGAAGTGTCTTTGGAACCTAAAGGAAATCGGCTATCAGGTCGGGACCGGATTCATGGTCGGCTCCCCGTATCAGACGACAGAAAACCTGGCGGAAGATATGCTCTTTCTAAAAGAGTTGAACCCACAGATGGTAGGAATCGGACCATTTATCCCACACCATGACACGCCATTCCGGGATTTGCCAGCCGGAACTTCTGAGTTGACCTTATTCATGTTAGGTCTTATCCGGCTTCTTATCCCAAGAGTTTTGCTTCCTGCTACGACCGCTCTCGGCACGATTGCCATGGACGGGCGGGAACGAGGCATTCTTGCCGGAGCGAACGTCGTCATGCCAAACCTTTCCCCTATCGATGTTCGAAAAAACTATAGCTTGTACGACAATAAAATCTGCATGGGGACAGAAGCTGCAGAGTGTATCGCAGATTTAAAACAACGAATGCAAGCCATCGGTTACGAGGTTGTAACTGCCCGCGGAGATTCTTTGAATTGAAGGGGACAGGGCATTTTTCAAAAAGGGACATAGCAAAAGTTAATTCGGGACGTAGTAAAGTTTCAAAAGTGTACGTCCCAAAAGGAGGAAATTATGTACAATCCAGCATCAAGAAAACCAGAGGAATTTATCAATCACGAGGAAATTTTAGAGACGCTTGCCTATGCAGAGGCAAACAAGCACAATGAAGAATTGATTTCTTCTATCATTGAGAAGGCAAAGCAGAGAAAAGGGCTTTCACATCGCGACGCTCTCGTCCTTTTAGATTGTGATATCGAAGAGAAAAATCAGGAAATCTACGCGCTTGCAGAGCAGATTAAAAAAGATTTCTATGGAAACCGTATCGTAATGTTCGCACCACTTTACCTTTCCAACTATTGTGTCAACGGCTGTACCTACTGTCCGTATCATTTGAAGAATAAACATATCGCGCGTAAGAAACTGACGCAGGAGGAGATTCGTCAGGAGGTCATCGCGCTTCAGGATATGGGACACAAGCGTCTTGCTTTGGAGACCGGGGAGGATCCGGTTATGAACCCCATTGAATATGTTCTGGAATCTATCAAAACAATTTATAGCATTAAACACAAAAACGGTGCTATCCGCCGTGTGAATGTAAATATTGCGGCAACAAGTGTAGAAAATTATCGAAAACTGAAAGAAGCCGGTATTGGTACTTACATTCTATTCCAGGAGACATATCATAAGGAAAGTTATCTGGAACTCCATCCAACCGGACCGAAACATGATTATGACTATCATACAACTGCCATGGATCGTGCAATGGAAGGTGGTATCGACGATGTCGGTATCGGCGTTCTTTTTGGTTTAGACAAATACCGTTACGAACTTGCCGGACTCCTCATGCATGCAGAACATCTGGAGGCTGCTTTCGGTGTCGGACCTCATACAATCAGTGTCCCGCGTCTTCGCCACGCAGACGATATCGATGCAGATTCTTTTGACAATGGAATTGATGACGATACATTTGCCAAAATTGTTGCATGTATCCGTATCGCCGTTCCTTACACCGGCATGATTATTTCCACAAGGGAAAGTCAGGCATGTCGCGAACGTGTCCTTCATCTTGGTGTTTCACAGATTAGTGGTGGCTCAAAAACAAGTGTTGGAGGATACGCCGAACCGGAACCGGATGACAAAAAATCAGAACAGTTCGATGTCAGTGATACCCGTACATTAGATGAAGTCGTGAAATGGCTAATGGATTTAGGTTACATTCCAAGCTTCTGTACCGCATGCTATCGCGAAGGCAGAACCGGTGACCGTTTTATGTCTCTTTGCAAAAGCGGACAGATTCAAAACTGCTGTCAGCCAAACGCGTTGATGACTCTAAAGGAATACTTAATGGATTATGCTTCTGAAGCTACAAAGAAAGTGGGAGAGCATGTCATCGAAGAAGAAATCAAACAGATTCCAAACGAAAAAGTACGTCAAATCGTCATTGAGAATCTGAAAGCCATCGAAAATGATAACCGCCGGGATTTCCGGTTCTAAGGAGGTTCTTATGAGTTTAAACAGCACTCCGTCTGCCAACCGAATCCACATTGGAATCTTCGGCAGACGAAATGCCGGTAAATCCAGTTTGATTAACGCGATTACCGGTCAGAATCTTGCCATTGTTTCGGACACAAAAGGAACAACAACCGACCCGGTTCTAAAAGCCATGGAGTTGCTTCCTCTTGGTCCGGTTGTACTCATTGACACACCTGGACTTGACGATGAAGGAGACTTAGGAAAACTACGCATAGAAAAAGCATATCAGATATTGAATAAAACAGATATTGCACTTCTTGTGATTGATTCTTTTGTCGGTATGACAAGAGAAGATGAAGCAATCCTGAAAAAAATTCAGGAAAAAGGAATTCCCTATCTGATGGTATACAACAAAAGTGATGTCTATTCACCAGACATCACTTCCGATGATTGTTCTATTTCCGTCAGCACATTAAGCGGCAAACATATACCGGAATTAAAAGAGCGCATTGCATCGCTTGCGCCGACATCCAGCGAATCACTCCCGGTTGTAAGAGATTTGCTCCACCCATATGATTTTGTTGTGCTCGTTGTCCCGATTGATTCCTCTGCACCGAAAGGAAGACTAATTCTTCCTCAGCAACAGACAATCCGGGATATTCTGGAAGCCCAGGCTATCTCTATTGTCGTAAAAGATACAGAATTGGAAGAAACACTTGAAAATCTCGGAAAGACACCTGCTCTTGTCATCACAGACAGTCAAGCATTCAAAGAAGTGTCAAACATCGTACCAAAACAGATTCCACTTACTTCCTTTTCCATTCTTTTTGCAAGACATAAAGGAGATTTGGATATCGTTGCAAACGGAGCCTATGCAATTGAGAATCTAAAAGATGGAGATACCATACTGATTTCAGAAGGCTGTACTCACCATCGTCAATGTGAGGATATCGGTACAGTCAAGATTCCACGCCTTCTAAAAAAATATACGCAAAAAGATTTACATTTTACTTTTACAAGCGGCATGGAATTTCCAGACGACTTGTCAAAATACAGCCTTATCATTCATTGCGGTGGCTGTACCTTAAATGAGCGGGAAATGAAATACCGTATTCGTTGTGCGAAAGACCAAAACGTTCCAATCACAAACTATGGGATCGCTATCGCACATATGAATGGGATTCTAAAACGGAGTCTGGAACCTTTTACTTAAAAATGGTCCAAATTCCAACCATCTGCAAAATAAAAATGAGTGGTACTCCAAGATAAAATTTCGCCTTTTTTGTCTTGTGGCGGAATATCTGCATTCCAAGAAACGCCCCGATGGAACCTCCGAACAGCGCAACACCCAAAAGTGTCGCCTCCGGAATCCTCCATAGGTGGCGTTTTGCTTTCTCTTTATCCAATCCATACAGGAAAAATGCAACGACATTGACTACGCATACATAAATAATGATATTTCTCATTTTAATACCTCCACAATCATGATATAATAAACATATTGAAATTGTAAATATATCAGGAGGAAAACCATGAATTTTCTTAGTATTTTTGACGTAATCGGTCCAAACATGATTGGTCCTTCCAGCTCCCATACTGCCGGAGCTGTGGCAATCGCCCTTTTGGCACGCAAAATGTATGGACGTCCAATCAAGAAAGTTACCTTTACGCTCTACGGTTCTTTTGCCAAAACTTATCGTGGACATGGTACAGATAAAGCGCTTCTCGGAGGAACTTTAGGATTTGATACTGACGATGAACGTATCCGCGACGCCTTCCAAATCGCGGATGAGATGGGTGTGGAATACCATTTTATTCCGGACGAGAAGACAATCACCAACCATCCGAATACCGCAGATATTTTCTTCGAAGACGAAGAAGGACATACCCTCTTTGTGCGCGGAGAATCCATCGGCGGCGGAAAAATGAAAATCGTGCGTATCAACAACATCGATGTGGAATTTACCGGAGAATACAGTACACTCATCGTACAACAGATTGACAAGCCGGGTGTTGTCGCTCATATCACTCAATGTCTCAGCGTGCATAACATCAATATCGCATTTATGAGACTGTTCCGCGAAGACAAGGGAACGACTGCTTTTACAGTTGTCGAATCTGACGAGCCGATTCCGCGGGATATTTTAGACTATATTAAAATCAATCCAAATGTGCAGGATTTAATGCTCATTGAGATGTAGGAGGTAGCGAAATGGATTTTTATAACGGACAGGCTTTATTAGATTTATGTGAAAAAGAACATATAAAAATATCTGCTGCCATGAAGGAGCGAGAGGTTACGATGGGGGCTTTGACGACTGAAGAAGTCGATACAAAGCTCAAGACTGTTTTGGAGATTATGAGAAACTCTTCTCATCGTCCAATTGAACACCCTGGCAAATCCATCGGAGGTCTTATCGGCGGAGAAGCAAAATTAGTGAATGACCACCGGGAAACATCCCAAAGCATTGCCGGCTCTATGCTTTCCAAAGCCATGGCATACAGTATGGCTGTCTTGGAAGTCAATGCTTCCATGGGACTTATCGTCGCAGCTCCAACCGCAGGTTCTTCGGGCGTTCTTCCCGGAATCCTGATGGCTCTTCAGGAGGAAAAGAATCTTTCTGACGACGCTTTATACGAAGGACTTCTGAATGCCAGCGCGATTGGATATATTCTGATGAGAAACGCCTCCGTCTCCGGTGCGGAAGCCGGATGTCAGGCGGAAGTCGGCGCCGCTTCTGCAATGGCTGCCAGCGCGATTGTGGAGATGATGGGCGGAACTCCTTCCCAGTGTCTATCCGCTGCCGTACATGCCATGTCGAACTTACTCGGTCTTGTGTGCGACCCGATTGCCGGTCTCGTAGAAGCTCCTTGTCAGACACGTAACGCCATCGGTGTTGCCAACGCCATCACTTCTGCAGAATTGGCTTTGGCAGGCGTCAATCACCCGATTCCATTTGACGAGATGGCAGAAGCCATGTACCGGGTTGGAAAGAGCCTCCCATTCGAGCTTCGTGAAACAGCAATGGGCGGATGCGCCGGAACCCCGACCGGATGCGGACTCGGATGCAGCATTTGTGGAAAATAATTTCAAAGTGTGTTTTATGGAATAGGACTCTGCAAGAATATCCTATTCTATAAAAATAGTGCATAGAGTGAATCTAACATGCATATAACATCGTATCAAAATTCACTTTATGCACTATTTATTTTCTTATCCTAATATCATCTCGGCTTCAAGAATCAAAAACTCTTATTTCTCCTCGATTGCCATCACCATATCGATTCTTCTCTGGTGTCTTCCGCCTTCAAATTCCGCATTCAACCATTCGTTCACAATCATTTTTGCCATCTCGATTCCTACAACACGCGCCCCAAATGCCAATACGTTTGCATCGTTGTGCATTCTGGAAAGTTTCGCCGTATATGGCTCGCTGCATACAACAGCTCGAACCCCTTTTACTTTATTGGCCGCAAGGGAAATTCCAAACCCTGTTCCGCAAATCAAAATTCCCTTTTCCACTTCTCCATTTACAACGGCACGTCCTACTTTCTCTCCATATTCTGGATAATCACAGCTCTCATTCGAATCTGTTCCATAATTAACCACTTCATGTCCAAGCTCTTTCAAATAAGCTGTAATCTCCTGCTTCATTTCTACTGCTGAATGGTCGTTCCCAATTCCGATTTTCATAATCCTTTTCTCCTCTCTGCTTACCTTCTTCGGTCATTTCTTTTTTTATTATAGCAGATACCATTCTGCCCGCCAACCCATTTTGTATTGCAACTTCATTGTCTGCAAGCTATAATAACCTTGTTTCCAATCAAATCACAAATTATAGATATGAGGTAAAAATCATGATAAAACTAATCGCCAGCGATTTAGACGGAACGTTACTCCGGAATGGAGCGCAGTCTCTGAGTCTGGACATATTTCCATTGATACAGAAATTAAAAGAAAAAGGAATACATTTTATTGCGGCAAGCGGACGGCAATACGCCAGCATGTGGAGGCTTTTCGAACCGGTGAAAGATGAAATTTCTTATATTACAGAAAACGGCTCTCTCTGCATCCATGAAAATCAAATCATGAAACGCGCTTTCATGGACCGAGAATTGGGGCTTCGCATCATGGAAGATATCCGAAACCGAAGAAACTGCCATATCCTTCTCTCCTGCGAAGATACCTATTATACGGAATCCGAGCTTCTTGTCCATCATATGCGTGACCTGCTACATTCCGATATCGTACTTGTACCCGATACATTCGAGATTCAGAAACCATTCCTGAAGATTGCCGTATATGATGAAATCACGACGGAAGAAACCGCTCAATATTTTTATGAAAAATACTCCTCGGAAATCCCTGTCGCCACCTCCGGAAACGTATGGTGCGATTTCATTCTTCCAGAGGCGAACAAGGGCAACTCCCTCCAAGCTTTTGCAGAATATTTCCATGTAAAACCAGAGGAATGCATGGCATTTGGCGACCAGCAGAATGATATTGAAATGTTGGATTTTGCCGGAGAAAGTTATGCGATGTCAACTGCCAAAAAAGATGTGATAGCACATGCCAAATACACGACAGATTGTCCGGAAGACGTACTTCGTGAGTTACTCAACCGTCTTCCCTAATTTTATGATTGTCAAAGGAGAATGAAAATGATAACTGTAAATCATGAGAAATGTATCGGCTGCGGAAAATGCGCAAAAGACTGTATCGCTCTTGCGATAAAAATAATAGACGGTATTGCTGTTCCCAAGGCAGACTGCCTGCTTTGCGGACACTGCGTTGCCATCTGTCCGACAAACGCTGTTTCCATCCCGGACTATGAGATGAAAGATATCGTAGAATATAATCCGGACACATTTTCCCTCTCCCCGGAAAACTTGTTGAACGCCATCAAATTCCGCAGAAGTGTCCGAGATTATAAACCACTCCCGATTGAAGACAAAAAGCGCGACCTTCTCTTACAAGCCGGACGATATACCGCAACTGCAAAGAATAACCAGGATTGTCACTTCGTCTTTGTACAAGATGAATTAGACACTCTGAAAAAATATATATGGGATTCCATCGATTCCATGGAATCCGAAGGCGCAAAACAGATACCGAAGGAATTCCTTCCGTTCGTCAGTTTCAACCGCCGCAGAAAGAAAAATCCTGCCGATGATTTCCTGTTCCGCAACGCTCCGGCTGTCCTGTTCATCACATCCGATTGGCCATTGGATGCGGGACTTGCCGCTCAGAATATTGAACTCATGGCTGTAGCCTCCGGCCTTGGCGCTCTCTATAATGGTTACCTCGCCGGAATCGCGGATAAAAATGAGGCGCTAAAAGACTGGCTCGGCATCTCCGGTAAAACCATCAAAGCCTGCATGCTGCTCGGCTATCCGAATGTAAGATACGAGAGAACAGCACCAAGGAAAAAAGCGAATATTATACTGAGATAGAATACAAAAAATCTGCTGACAGGTTTTCTCCACCGGCAGATTTTTTATATCCCTTTACTCTCTTCTCTTATCAATTGTCTTACATTATCTGAATGCTACTTCATTCCATCTCAACTCATTCTTGAAGTTTCTGATTGTTGTATCTTTATCGATATATACGGCTTCGATTCCCATCGCTGCTGCCCAATCACCCATCTGCTCTGCTGTCAGGTCATAAGAGAATGCTGTATGGTGAGCTCCGCCTGCCAAAATCCAGGCTTCCGCACCTGTTGCAAGGTCTGGCTGTGGTGTCCAGAATGCGGTTGCAACCGGAAGTTTCGGCATTGGTTTTTCAACCTTCTTACACTCCACATCGTTGATGATGAGACGGAATCTGTTTCCTAAATCCACTAAAGAGGTTGCAACTGCAGGTCCTGTCTTGGATGTGTATACAAGACGAGCCGGGTCTTCTCTGTCTCCCATAGATAATGGACATACTTTGATACCGATTGGTCCTTCTGCGATTGTCGGACATACCTCTAGCATATGAGCCTGAAGGATTCCTTCTTTTCCCGGTACTAAGTTGTATGTATAGTCCTCCATGAAGGACGTTCCTTTTGCATCTTTCATTCCGTATGTCATAATCTTCATCAAACGTACCATAGCGGCTGTCTTCCAATCGCCTTCTGCACCGAATCCGTAACCTTTTTCCATCAATCTCTGGATTGCAAGTCCCGGGAGCTGTTTTAATCCGCCCAGGTCTCCGAAATGTGTTACGATTGCATGATAATCTTTATCTACTAAAAATTTCTCGAATCCAAGCTCGATACCGGCCTGAACCGCTACATGCTTCTTGAATTCTTCCGGGTCTCTTCCCTCTAAAATGATATCGTATTTGCTGTAGTATTCTTCTACCAATGCGTTGATGTCTCCCTGTGGAACATCATTTACATAATCTACGATTTCATTCACCGGATACGCGTCGATTTCCCAGCCGAATTTAATCTGAGCTTCTACTTTATCACCTTCTGTAACAGCAACGTTTCTCATGTTATCTGCCACACGCGCTACACGAATATGACTGCTTTCCATGATACCGATTGCAGTTCTCATCCAGCTTGCGATTCTTTCCTGTACCTTCTTGTCTGCCCAATGTCCAACGATGACCTTTCGTTCGATTCCCATACGAGATACGATATGTCCATACTCTCTGTCACCATGAGCCGACTGGTTCTCGTTCATGAAATCCATGTCGATACTGTCATATGGAATCTCCTCATTAAACTGTGTATGTAAATGTAATAATGGTTTCCGATATTCCTGCAATCCTAAAATCCAGGATTTTGCAGGAGAAAATGTGTGCATCCATGTGATAACACCCGCACAGTTTTCATCCGCATTCGCCTCGTTGAATGTCTTTCTGATTAAGGCATTCGTAATTAGCGTCGGTTTCCACACAACTTCATATGGAAGAATTCCTGATTTGTTTAATTCTTCCACGATTTTCTGAGAGTGTTCCGCTACTTTTCTGAGACACTCATCTCCGTATAAATCCTGTGACCCTGTACAAAACCAAAACTTGTACTCTTTGTTTTTTAACATATCCCTATCTCCTTTACTTTTATAAATTTCATTACTCATGCCCACCTCCAAATCAAAGTGGCGGAAGCTCGATTTACCAGGCTCGCAAAAACCTCGCTAAGTGCTCTAGCTTTGTCCGTAGTAGGCATTTGCTCCATGTTTTCTGTAATAGTGTTTGTCCTGAAGTTCTTGCGGCGCCGGTTTTACTTCCGGATTTAATCGTTCGCATCGTGCCGCCATCTTTGCAACCTCCTCAAGAACGACTGCGTTGTGAACTGCATCGTGTGCATTTTTTCCCCATGCAAATGGACCATGGTTTTTACACAATACGGCAGGTGTTGCCATATATTCTTTGTTTTTGAAATGTTCTACAATGAGAAGACCTGTGTTCTTCTCATATGCTTCTTCGATTTCTTCCTTTGTCAGACATCTGACACATGGTATTTCACCATACATGTAATCCGCATGCGTTGTTCCATAGCATGGGATTCCACGTCCTGCCTGTGCCCAGCTCGTCGCCCAGGATGAATGCGTATGGACGATACCTCCCATCTCCGGAAATGCTTTATATAGCTCCAAATGTGTCGCCGTATCGGAAGATGGATTGTATCTTCCTTCTACTTTATTTCCATTCAAATCCATAAGCACCATGTCATCCGGCGTCAATTTTTCATAATCAACTCCACTTGGTTTGATGGCAAACAATCCGCTCTCCCTGTCTATCTCGCTTACATTTCCCCATGTAAATGTCACAAGCCCATACTTCGGAAGCAGCATGTTCGCTTCATAAACTCTCTGTTTCAATTCTTCTAACACTCGCTATCCCTCCTATATTTCATTCACCATTCTGACAGAATGTCGAACCTCCAGCTTCGGCTCCAGTTCAATCGCTTTCTCCACCGGCTTCCCTGCCAACAAATCAAGAATCGCCTGCGCTACCGTTTCCCCCAATTCTTTGATTGGATTAATCGCCGACGTGAGCGGTACTTCACAGTGGGTTGTAAGGTCTGAATTATCCATTCCCGTTATGGAAATATCCTGCGGAACCTTCATCCCCTGCTCCAGACAGATTGCCACAAGTTTATTGGCAACCTCGTCGTTATAACATACACAAGCAGTACAATTTTTGATTCTTCGCAAAATTCTTCCGGTATCTTCACTCAAATTCCTCTGTTCATCCGTATCAATCCATATAACACGTTCGCCCCGGATTCGAATATCTGCCTCAATCAAGGCATCCATATATCCGGCGTACCGAAGCATTCCCTGACCGTCATCACATTTGAAAATCGCCGCGATATTCCGATGTCCACAACTTAATAAATGCTGGGTCACAAGATGTCCCGCTTTCCAGTCATTCATGGACACATGAGGCGCATCAATTTCCGGATAATAACTATTGATAAAAATAAACGGAATGTCACACGCTTTCAATCGATTATATAAATGAAGGTTCGGATTCGGAAGTCCGCTCTTTACCGCTTCTACAATTATCCCATCGACGGATTTGCTCTTCAGAATCTCCTCCAATATCTGACGCTCTTTTTCTACCGAATTATTCGTAAATGCCAACTGAATCACATATCCCTCCCTGGAAAGCCGTTGCTCCACTCTTTTAATAATAGCCGGGAAAATGTACTCATCAATGTACGTTGTGATGACTGCAATTCGTTTGGTATCTTTCTTCCTCTCCTTCGGCTTTGAAATATAAGTGCCGCTTCCACGCTTTCTCTCAAGGATTCCTTCATTGCACAAAATAGAAATCGCATGGCGAACCGTCTGGCGACTCACTCCGAAGATAGAAACCAACTCATTTTCTGAATAGATTCGATTTCCAACGGTCAGCTCTCCACTTTTTATCTTCTCCCTAATCCAGTCCACAATCTCAATATACTTACTCTTCTGCTCTATCACGTTCCACTCCCTCGTTTGTATATTCTGAATATTTTTCAATTGATTTCTTTCTCATTTCTATAATAAACATACAACACATGTATCTCATTTTCAAGTTGGGATAATCTATGAAGTATATACAACTAATACCGTATTTTTCAATCAATATGGATAGAAAAGAGGTAGTTGTACATGTACAACTACCTCTTTTCTAATAAAGCGTTAAATTTTTTAATTCTGCGAACCTTCGAATACACATATCACTCTCCGGCACATCCCCAAATCCATATTCTGCAAACACAAACGGAACTTCTGCTTTCCTCGCCGCTTCAAAGTCTCCCATTGTATCGCCTACATAGATTGCATCTTCGATACAATTTCTCTCCATCAGAATCCGAATATTTTCATCCTTCTGCTTTCCGGTATTCCCATAACATTCGATATCTGCCACATAGTCTGACAATCCTGTTTTCTCCAAGAACAATTCGATATATCCCGATTGACAGTTACTCACGATAAACACTTTGGTTTTCTCTGACAAAGCGCAGATTGTCTCTTTTACTTCTGGATAGAGGACGTCACAGGGGTCTCTCTGCAAATCTTCATGTTCATATCGACAGCAAGTTTCCATGATTTCTTCCCGCTTCTCCTGCGTGCAATCCGGCAAAAGCGCTTTCGCAATAACATCCATTGTTTTTCCAAACAATTTCTTCAAATCCCCGCCGGTTACTTCTACACCTTCAATTCCACAATCCTGAATTGCTCTTGTCCAGGAATCTGCCACAATATCCGTCGTATCCCAAAGTGTCCCGTCTACGTCTAAGATGATATTTTTCAGTTCCATGTTATCCACTTCCTAAAATTCTTTCTCTCGCATGATTTTCAACGAAATCATATAGGAGATGCATAAAATTATAGCACATAACACAAGCACGCTCAACGCTATTTGATATCCCTTTACTTCTGTCACAAATGTCATAAGTCCATTCGCCAGGCTGTCAGCCATTTTCTCATTTTTACGAATCAGATTTACAATAACAAGAATGGACGCTACCAATCCTCCGGTCACTCCAAAAATAAGAACTCTGCTTTTATCTGAACTAAATTTCAGCTCCAACGGTATCAGAATGGCCTGGTAGAAAACTACGATACCGGCAATTGCCAAGGATACTGCTTTTCCCTCTGTCAGCAACTCCTCTTTTCCTCTGAAAAGGCAAACTGCAACAGCCAAAATATTAGAAACAATGACAAACACAACCGTAATTCCTATACAAAAAATATACTTCGACTTCACATAGTTTTTCGTATCGACCGGAAGAGTAAATAGAAATGAATATCCATTTCCCATCTCATCATATATAATCGCATTTATCGAAAATATAGAACAAATGAACGTCAGATAACTTACAATAAAAAACGGATTATCCGTCGCAAATGCCATCAAAAGCGCAAATACTATCAAACATCCTAATGTTTTTCCCTGTACCTTCGTCGTAAGCAAAAAATCCTTCACTAAAAGTCCCTTCATACTATTCCTCCCCTATCATAATCAGAATCATTTCATCAATCGTTCCCTTTTCAACCGCCAGTTCCGGATAGTTTTCCAAATAGAACTGTTTTTCATTTGTCAGACAACGGTAACCGAAAGGCTCCCTCTTTTTCTTTAAAATATACTGCTTCTCCAACTTCTCATATTGTTCTTCTGTCACTTTAATCACACCATAATTGCTAAGCAGTACATCTGTCTCCTCATGCAAAATAATCTTTCCATCGTCAATCATATACAAATCGTCACAGAGCCCTTCCAAATCGCTGGAAATGTGGGAGCTAATAAGAATCGAGCGTCCCTCCTCCTCTTCCATATACTCACGCAGCATATCCAAAACCTGTTGTCTTGCCACCACATCCAGCCCTGCTGTCGGCTCGTCAAGGAGAAGAAACTCTGCCTGATGAGATAATGCAACAAGAAGTTTTATCTTGGCTCTCATACCGGTAGAAAAATCTTTCAGCCGTTTATTCTCCGGTATCTGGAACATCCTGCATTTCTCCTCGAATCTTGCCCGGTCAAACTTCTCATACATAGCGTCCATGACTGTCACTAAATCTTTCACTGTCAAATATTCATTGAATCCTGCATCCGATAGCACAACGCCGATTTTATTCTTGTCTTCTTTGTCAAGCTCCCGCGGATTTTTCCCGAAGACTTCAATGTTTCCCCCTTCTGTCTTAATCAGGCCAAGTATCGCCTTAAAAGTCGTTGTCTTTCCCGAACCATTCTGTCCAATCAAACCGGTAATACATCCTGGCTGTACTTCAAGAGAGCAATTCAAGTCAAATTGTTTATAGTGCTTTTGCACATGTTCTAACTTTACAAACATTTCTATTCCTCCAATATGATTTCAAATAACTCCGTAATCTCCTGATTACTCATTCCACAGCTTCTGCCTTTTCGAATGGCCATTTCCAAATCGGCTTCTACTTCTTTTTTCTTCTCTTCCAGCATAATCTCCTGGTTGGCGCATGTCACGAAACTTCCCTTCCCATGAATGGTAATGACAAATCCTTCCTGCTCCAACGTATCATATGCTTTCTTTACTGTAAGCGCGCTCACTCGTAACTCTTTTGCCAAAGAACGAACAGATGGAAGCATCTCTTCTTCTTTCAATTCTCCATGCATAATGTAATTTTTAATCTGCCCCAGAATCTGTTCATATATGGGCTGCATAGACGAATTGTTAATAATAATCTTCATCTAATCCCTCCTTTATGCAAACAGTATATAACAGTATTGTACTGTTGTCAACTGTTTTATACTGTTTATTTTTTTGTTAAAGATATTCTTTGAAAAAGTGTATATTGTTATTCTGAAAAGGGTATGCTATAATGTGCTTAGGCAAAAGAATCTAATATAATCCAATAAGTAGCAAAAACCCTCACAAGTGGCAGCTTGTGAGGGTTTTCTATTCCTTATAAGGCGGACCAATCCTTTAGGCTGGTTGTCCTTATTCGTTTCTGTCCAACCATTTGCAGATGAGGTGGCAAACAACACCTGCCATAACAGAAACTATCAAAGAATCTACAATTTCCAAATAGTAACCGTATAGTTGCATATCCACCGATTCATACTACTAAATGGTAGTCTGAATAAGAGGTGAACACTATGTATTTGAAACGATTGAAAGATTTACGAACAGACCACGATTTGACTCAGGAAAATCTTGCAAATATTCTAAAATGCCAACGCGAAGTTTACCGTCGGTATGAAAGCGGAATCCGCTCTCTTCCGATTGATTATCTAATCACGATTGCACAATACTACAATACAAGTACCGATTATTTATTAGAGCTTACAGATGTAAAGAAACCATATCCTCCGAAAACTTCTAAAAAATAAATGTAAAAAAGATTCCGAGATTTATAAACAATAGGTCTCGAAATCTTTTTATTTTTATAGCATCAATCGATAAATATTTGCCACGTCTTCTTCATGCAGTTCTACGAATCCACCGATTGTTCCGGTTCGCGTATCTCCATAACATGCCGCATGCGCCAGTCTTTCAATATCTTCTTCTTTTGCCCCCAGTTCTTCAAAATTTTTCGGCATTCCAATCGAAATCAGAAAGCTTCTCAACTTCTCGATTCCTTCCTTTGCAGTAATCTCCGGATGTTCCTCATTCATCTCACATCCCCATACCCGGCATGCCACCTGAGCAAAACGTTTCACGTCATGATTCATATTATAAGTAAATACCGCCGGCATCGCAACCGCAAGTCCTGCTCCATGCGCGCAATCATAGATTGCAGATAATTCATGCTCCACATCATGGCTTGTCCAATCCTGTGTTCTTCCTACACCGCAAGAATTGTTATGCGCCATCATTCCTGCCCACATAATATTAGCACGTGCTTCATAATCATTCGAATCAGCTATTGCTTTCGGTCCCTCCTGAATCATGGTAAGCATTAGCGCCTCTATCATACGGTCCGTCACTTCCACATCCTTTGTGTTCGTCAAATATCGTTCATAAAGATGCGCCAAAATATCCGTAATTCCACAGGCTGTCTGATATGCCGGAAGTGTCTGCGTAAGCGCCGGATTCAGAATCGAGAATTTCGGTCTCCATGCTTCCCCTGTTGCACCGCGCTTATACATACCGTCTTCATATGTAATGACAGAGTCCGGCGAACCCTCGCTTCCTGCTGCAGAGATTGTCAATACCGTTCCAATCGGCAAAGCATAATCCACTTTCTTTCCCTGATAAAAATCCCAAAAATCCCCATCATATACTGCTCCTGCCGCAATCGCCTTCGCAGAATCAATGGTACTTCCTCCGCCTACTGCAAGGACAAAGTCCACATTCTCTCTCTGACAAAGTTCAATTCCTTCGTATACGAGTCCACTTCTCGGATTCGGTTTCACACCACCAAGTTCCACATACGCAATATCCTTGGATTTCAAAGATTCTTTCACCCGGTCCAAAAGCCCGGTTCTTACTGCCGAGCCTCCTCCATAATGAATCAAGACCTTGGAACCGCCAAATCTTCTTACATATTCTCCTACTTCATTTTCCGTTTCCTTACCGAATACAAAATATGTCGGCGCATAAAAAGTAAAATTATCCATATACCCGCTTCCCTTCTTATGATTTTATAATATCTATTCTAACATTTTCTTTTACTTTTTAATAGGGAGAAAAACATTCTGACGCATACACTAAAAATAACAGCCAATAACAAAAATACCCTCACAAACATGGAATAGTAACCAAATAGTTGCTTTTTCACCTGTTCATACTACTAAATGGTAGTCTGAACAAGAGGTGAACACTATGTATTTAAAGCGAATAAAAGATTTACGAACAGACCACGATTTGACTCAGGAGAATCTTGCAAATATTTTAAAATGTCAGCGTGAAGTTTACCGCCGATATGAAGCCGGAACTCGTTCTCTTCCAATTGACTATCTTGTCACAATCGCAAAATATTATAATACAAGCACAGACTATTTGTTGGAACTGACGGATGTGAAAAAGCCATATCCACCTAGAACCACGAGGAAGTAATAATAAAATCATATAAAAAACGTGGATGTCGAAGTATTCTCTGTTCTTCATTCACCGACGTTTTCCTTTTTCATCCTTATCTATTGAAGAAACGTCTTTCTCTTGTCTCCTCATTTCTCTGTGTCTCCACAGATTTTTCTATTTCCCCAGCAGAACAGTCACATTCCTTCTCCGAAGCGTCCCCGCATCGCACGACTGCCTTACCTGTTTCAATGTCCGCACCGAAAGAAATCGGAATCTCAACACATAAATTCTGCGTAATCGTAAACGTACATGACGTCTGATTTCCGCTGCACTCTCCTCCAGGTCTTACGATTGGTTCCCCGCAGCAAACAGCTTTTGCCACTCCAGGTTTCGCGAATGGAGTCACTTTTACCGGAACACACACTGTTTCTTTCTGGTAAAAGGTTCTGTCACATGGAATATTTTCGTTGCACGATGGTCCGCAAATCTCCAATCCTGTCGCAGTGATTCCTCCACCATACATACAAACATTCATAGGTCCAATCGGATAAGGTGTCCGAAGCCAAATGCATACCTTCATGATTCCTAACACCTTATTCAGCGGAAAATCAAATTTTAACCCCACACATCCAGTCGGATTATCCGGCTTCTCTGGAGTTTTTATTTCTATATTTTCACCCCAGATAATAGTCTGAGGGTCTCCATTAATCGATACTGTAATATCTGCAATATCTTCTTCTGTAATGGCACTGCATATTCCAAAAAGAAAATAACTTAAATCTGCATATTGAGACGTATCCTGCCCCACACCTATTATATCATAACAAAATTTCTGATACTCTCCCTCAGACGGATAAAAAACAGATTCATCCAAGTTTAGCGAAACGATGAATGGTAAAACTTTTTCTCCCGATATCAGAGAATAATCAATCTGATAGTTACATGTTTCATTTCGTTCCATCGCATATTTCCTCATATTCACTTTTTCTACATCATATGTCAAGAAAGTCAATCTGTTCTATTCCTCTCTCATCTAAAATTTTCCTCTATTTCAACCTATGATTTTTGGTAATATTGCCGAATTAAAAAACAATGAACAAAACAGGTGCATTTTCCCAGGAAATATATTATACTAGACGTTAGTTAAAAACTTGTCAGAAGGGAGAAAATCATGGCAAAAATTACTGAAGGCTACATGCCATACCTTGGCTATCAGACATATTACAGAATAGTTGGGGAAAGAAAAGACAATGGGAAGGCACCTTTAATCTGTCTCCATGGAGGACCAGGTTCTACTCACAATTATTATGAGGTATTAGATAATGTCGCAGACGAAGACGACCGTATGATTGTTATGTATGACCAAATCGGTTGTGGTAACTCTTATCTTGACGGACATCCGGAACTTTGGAATCAGAAAGTTTGGTTAGATGAACTTGAGGCTTTAAGAAAACACTTAGGATTAGACGAATGTCACATTATCGGACAGTCTTGGGGCGGTATGATGCAGATTGCTTACGCAATCGATTACAAACCACAGGGAGTAAAGAGCTTCATTATCTCCAGCGGACATCCAAGCAGCTCTCTTTGGGAGAGAGAAGGACTCCGCCGTATCAAAATGATGCCACAGGATATGCAGGATGCTATCAACCACGCACTGGCAACAGGTGACTTCACAGGAGAAGCTTACGATGCAGCCGTTGCGGAATACATGGATAGATACTGTAACTACTGGCTCGGAGAGGATGCTCCAGAATGCTGTAAGAGACCGAAAAAATCCGGTTCAGAATCTTACGTGGAAGGCTGGGGACCAAACGAGTTCGCACCTACAGGAACTTTAAGAGACTTCGAATACATCGACAGACTTGGTGAAATCGAAATTCCTTCTCTTATCTGCAGCGGTATCTCTGACCTCTGCTCTCCACTCGTTGCAAAAACAATGGCAGACGGAATTCCAAACTCTAAGTGGATTCTCTGGGAGCGTGCAAGACATACTTGCTTCGTAGACAGACATGATGATTACTGTGTAGAACTCATCAAATGGATGAATGAACACGATAAATAGAGTTTGTAGATACTAATGAAACGGGCGGCCTGACGGCCGCCTGTTGTTTGAATATTCCGCATGAACAAATTAAATTCACGAAAATTCTTCAATTCTTTAACCTGATTTCATATTATTAGATTACTCTATTCGATAAATTTAACAAAAATTTTCTTATATGTTCTCAACGATAAATTCAATGAGTTTACTTGCCGAATCCCTTTCCAACGGAAATACTCTATTAAAATATTCATAGTATATTAGCAAAGACCAAATACACCATTTTCCAACAGTAAAATATTGAACTTCTATAGTTTCTTCTTGTCTATCTACGCCTATATCATGTAATCTTTTTACTTCTTTCAACCATTTCGTACCATCTATTCCACAATTATTCATTGCATCTTCTGCAATTTTTTCTGCTACTAAAAGAGACGGCACATCAGCATAAAAAAGCGTTTCTTTTGAAAACATCCGAACTGTAAAAACATCGCTTACTTTAATCGACTCTATTTTTTCTGACAATTTTTTGCAAACCACAGTTGCCATATCTTCCAAAGCCGTTTTATACCTAATATACTGGGGTCCTCTTGCATCTATCAGAGTTTCAGCAGAGTCAAAATATTTAGGGGCTATATTCCCCGCTGCTCCTTGTATAACCATCACCGGACAACCATATTTTTTCTGTATTTTCTCTCTTATGCTTCCAAAATAATCTGGTGATATAAAATAATTGTCTCTTTTTAACACATTCCATAAGCATTTGATCAATATTATCATTCGTGTACCATTTACCTGATTGATGAATAGCATAAGCACCTTTTCCCAATGCCATTGCAGCCACACCATAGTCCTGTGATACGACAATATCTCCTTTATGGCAGATACTGATTAGTTTATAATCTACTGCATCTGCTCCTGCGCCGACAATAACAACTTCACTATAAGCCGACGACAGGACATGATTCGTATCACACAGCAACGTTACCGGAACATTATACTCTTTTGCAATCTTTTCAACGATATCAACCACCGGGCAGGCATCTGCATCCACAAATATTTGCATCTTTCACTCTCTCCTTTGAGTTATTACAAAAATAAACTCTGCTGTTCGTATTCTGTCTCTCTCTTTAGTAGAACCGGTATCTGGTGCAAAAGTTCTTCCAATTTCCTGTCATCGAACCAATCTTCCAATTGCTCTTTTTCTAATATTAACGGCATACGGTCATGTACTTTTCTCATAGATTCATTTGCGTCTGTGGTAAGGATCACAAATCGTCGTTCATTCTCGAACCAATCACAGAAGCCAGCCATATACAATACTGGTGCATCATATCTGGAAAATACATTTTTTTCTTTTAACCGATTCCATTCATAGAACCCGCTTGCTGGTATCAATATACGGTGATAGAGGATTCCATTTCGAAAAGAAGGTTTGTCCATAACAGATTCTGTTCTTGCATTTATAACCAGATTCTTTCTCTGAGACAGAGTATATCCCCACTTACAGACATTCAGTTTCAATCTCTGTTCTGATTTTTCAATGATCGGTGCTACATTGGTTGGAAAGATATCTCCTGCAAAATGCTTCTGTCGGATTCGTTGGTCTATTTTATGCACTACTTTTTCGATTTCATCTGCCATATCAGGGTCAATATAATATCTACCACACATAATACTTCCTTCACTTATAGATTCTATTTCATCAAATATACATCATTTATTTCTAGGCACTTTAAACTCAGTTAATTTATAATTTTGAATCCACCCCATACATTCTTTACCATCTTCATTCTCCCAAATTATCTGTCGCCACTTTTTATATTTATCTATAATTCTAACAACATTCCCTTCCTCAAGCTTTTCAATTACAATCGAATGGCAGTCATGCTTCAGGCGTACAATGGATTCTCTATTAACGATTCTATATTTAGTCGTATTTAGCTCCTTCGCATCATATCCCATTCCAACGACATAATAATTATTGACTTGTTGTGTATAATTGTAATTATTCATCGTTGTTGCTGAAGAATTCGTAACTCCCAGAACAAATGATATAATCGCAATAATAAAGTTCAGCCATTCTCGTATTTCTTTAACATCTATCGTTCGTTTTTCTTCTATTGGCAAATTCTGCTTCTCTTTATTTAACGAAAGATCCGTTGCTTTTTCATATTCCGATGCAATAGTTTCTGACACCGTATCAAGATCCCATTCTTCGGATTCTGAGAAAACTTGATCGGTAACTCTTCCCAATAAATCTATATTTATATCTTCTAACGTTTTTTCTGATAATGCAGAAAAAGCAGAATTATTTTTCAAAATTTGAGAAACAAGAGCTGCACTACCAGCTTCTTGCAATATTGTCGATAAGCTGGAAATACTTGCTGTGATTTCATTTATCTTTGAAAAATTAGCAGACATCTTTAGTGGTTCCATCATTTCATTTAACGCTTTAATAGCTCCACCGATATTATAATCATTCACACCTAGTATAACGAATATTAAATAATTGCTATATCAAACGGATGCCGCTTCCTCTTC
>CAJJYZ010000010.1 GCA_905197485.1 uncultured Lachnospiraceae bacterium
CTATGACCCTCTGCTTGTAAGGCAGATGCTCTCCCAGCTGAGCTATGATCCCATACGATGCGGATTCGTAACTCGAACCCGCTTTGCTATTATACTATTAATATCGACAAAATGTCAAGAACTTTTTTCTTCTTTTTCCAGGTATTTTTTTCACACTCGTTATAGTTCACACTATACGATTCCCTGTGCCGTCATTGCCTCTACCACTTTCTCAAATCCTGCGATATTTGCTCCTACTACATAATTCCCTTTGAAGCCGTATTTTTCTGCCGCATCTGATGCATTATGACAGATGTTCACCATAATATTTTTCAGTTTGCTGTCTACTTCTTCAAATGTCCAGCTTAAGCGTTCACTATTCTGTGACATCTCAAGCGCCGAAGTCGCAACACCACCTGCATTGGAAGCTTTTCCAGGTGCAAACAACACACCATGCGACTGCAAATACTCGGTCGCTTCTAAAGTTGTCGGCATATTCGCTCCTTCTGCCACCGCAGTCACACCGTTAGCAACCAACGTTTCTGCATCTTCCAATAACAATTCATTCTGTGTAGCACATGGAAGGGCAATATCTATTTTTACTGTCCACACTCCTCTTCCTTCATGATATTCTGAGTTCGGACGATATTTCTTATATTCTGTCAGACGCCCACGATTCACTTCTTTGATTTCTTTCAATGCCGCAACGTCAATACCTTCCGCATCATATACCCAACCATTGGAATCACTCGCCGTCACAACTTTCGCTCCCAATTCTGTCGCCTTCTCGATTGCATAAATCGCCACATTACCGGAACCGGATACAGATACCGTCTTTCCTGCAAGTTCAATTCCGTTCAACTTCAGCATTTCTTCTGTAAAATATAACAAGCCGTAGCCAGTCGCTTCTTTTCTTGCCAGAGAACCACCATAGCTTAATCCTTTACCTGTCAAAACGCCTTCGTATACTCCGCGAATCCTTTTATACTGTCCAAATAAATATCCGATTTCCCTTGCTCCGGTTCCGATATCTCCTGCCGGAACGTCTGTATCTGCTCCAATATATTTACAAAGTTCTGTCATAAAGCTCTGACAAAATGCCATCACTTCCCGGTCTGATTTTCCTTTCGGGTCAAAATCAGCTCCACCTTTTCCACCACCAATCGGAAGTCCTGTCAATGAATTCTTAAATACCTGCTCAAATCCCAAGAACTTAATAATTCCCAAATTCACAGAAGGATGTAGACGAAGTCCACCCTTATATGGTCCAATCGCACTGTTAAATTGTACACGATATCCCGTATTCACCTGTACTTGTCCGTTATCGTCTACCCATGGTACCCGGAATTTAAACTGACGTTCCGGTTCTACCAAACGTTCCAGCAAAGCATCTTTTCTAAATTTTTCTTCGTTCGCTTCAATTACCACTCTCAAAGATTCCAAAACTTCTTTCACAGCCTGATGAAACTCCGGTTCTGCCGGATTTTTTCTCACTACCAATTCAATCACTTCATCTACATATGACATACTTCCTACCTCCTGGTACTTTTACTTCTATTGTTTAATATCCTAAAGCATTCTTTCTTTTCTGTCAATATTTTTATCATACTTTTTTGGGCATTTTTGAAAGTCTTGTTATAGAAAGTTTCATTTTATCTCGTTTTCTGTTAGTTTTTCTGTGTTTTATCTGGCAGAAATGAATCTTTATTTTTGTAAATTTCATTTTCTTTTATTTGTTTCCACTCTTCTTCCAAAATTGCCATTAAGATATCATCCGCATACTCTTTCCTGGCAAGTCTTAGAACATATCCATCCTTTTTCCAGCTTGCGTTTATTTTTCCCATTGTCATTTCCTCCTGATAACGCCTACAACTTCTTACTAAAATAAAGATTCAAATCATCATCATTTCTGTATAATTCATATGGAACTGCTTGTTTATCACCATACCAAACACCAGAACCATCCGGAATATATCCACGCTTTACATACATCCTCTGTGCCGCACCATAGCTATCATATAATCCCACACCGAGGTAGACTGTATCCGCATATTCTCCTGCAATGTTCTCCGCCACATCCATAAATTTCGTTCCGATTCCCCTGCAACGGAATTTTTCCAACACGCCAAAATCCACAATCTCACAATATCCTATACCGCCAAATGGTCCCGCATCACAATTCGGATATACATTAATATAGCCTGCAACATGTCCCTGATACTCTGCCACAAGCGCAATCGCCTTCCCGTCGGCATAGTCGCGAATCCGCATCCAATACTTATCTTCCATCTGATTCCATCCCTGCGCGCGTTCCTCTTCTGTGATTATTTTAGCATCTGTTTCTTCAATCGTTCGTATTAAGATGTCATTTTCATTATAATAAATCATCACTCATTTCCTTTCATAAGACTTTTAAATTATCTAATCCATGCAACACAAACCCCTCTCAGGGCATCTTATTACTCTGTGCATTGACCTTTTTCAATTGTTTGCTATGATACTATTATAAACACCGGTGAGAATAGCTTCCTAAATAAATTTCAAAAGCTTTCTCGCCCACTTTCTGACGGAAGTATTGCTTGATTATCCGTTGCTGCTTGCATTCCTTTACTTTGGAAAATGGTCCCCTTTTAACACCCGCCACATCATTCAATATTCTATCATTTTCCTTGTTATCATGGCATGCACGCATCTATATAGTTATCGGGTAAGACAGGCGGAAGCAAATGAATTGAATGCTCTGATTACCACTTACAAAAAATCGTAAAGCAATCAAAAAAGAATTGAACTCTATAAAAAGTTTTGGTGCAGCCTTGAGAAAGCTGCACCATATTCAGGGACGAACGACTTAACGTAATAACATGGAACTTACACTTTACTACGTCCCCAATTACGTTTTATTACGCTGCACAATATTTTTCTAATGTTTTTTCGAATTCTTCATCTCTGTCTGCACATCTTACGGTCAAAACTTTCGAAAAGTCTAAGCTCAATACGCCAAGAATTGATTTTGCATCAATAATTACTCTGTTATAAAATACGTCAATATCAAAATTACATTTTCCAGCCGATTTTACAAAATCTATTGCTTGTGCTGTTTCTGATAACTTAATTTTATAGCTGTATTTCATTACTAACACCCTTTCTACTTTTTAATACTACATAATATTGCATGTTTCGACATCGAAAGTCAATCGACAGATTTCCAAATTTTCTTCTTATTCTTCCATCTCTTTCGTAAATTCTACCATATTATGGCGATACCGTATCGGTAAATGTTGCCTTTGTAAATCTCTATTCTCCCGTTCTTTCACAGAAATGGTCTCGCAAAATCCTTTCCAAAGTTTCTCAAAAACGCGTTCTTCTTCTGAAATGTACTTTGTTTTTTCCAGGTTCATCGTCTCGTCTACAAGAAGAATCCATTGCTTTCTTGCTTCATGGACGAGCGTCATCTTATGTGTTTCATCATATATAAGCCAGTTTTCCAACGGCAGCCGGTTTGCAAAATAATTCGCAATGCAGGTTAATACCTGGGATTTCGGATTTATCTTTGCAAACAGGATTCCATTTTCTAATTCCCTGAAACGCAGAAATTCTTTAAAAGAATGAGCTTCGTTCCCCACGCTTCTGCTCAGTTCAAATACTTTCTGAACGTAAGGACTTTTCAGATGATGCATTATCTTATGGCTGTCCGGAATTTCTTTCGCTTCCAACATCGTATTCAGCACCGCATCTCCCTTTTTCGAATCCGGAGATAAGATTGCCTGATACAAAGCCCCGTAAGCTTCATAACCCAGATGATTCCGAATCAGACGTTCCACCGCAACCGCTTTTTTCTCATGCTCTTCCGTCTCTATATATTCACAAAATAATTCCTGCTCCACCATTCCCTTGATGGCAATTCCTACTTCTCCGACTCTGGGTGTCAACTTCCACGCATCATAGATTCCAGAGTAAATCCCTGTGACCGTATCACCACATAAAAAGACTTTCTTCACCTGTGTTCTCCTCCCGGCATTCTTTTTTTACATATTTTCTATCCTACTATCCTGTCAATCGGCGCTTTCCCTTTCGCATCCCTTGTTGTAAACTGTTCCATCCGGAAGTTCACATCATCAAAAAGCGATAACTGCCGATACGTCATCTGTCCGATATGCGCCGGAAGCTTCTCTTTGACATCCAGAAGATTCCTCGTAATATAATCTTCCTCAATTTTCGTTGGGTACATCATTTTTCCATTACACGTAATAAAATAAAGCGCACGTTTTAACACGACCCCTATCTTTTTCAAATCTTCAAATCCTAAGACTGCCGTTCTTCTCGCTTTTACAATCCTTCCTGCCGATTTATAGCCTATTCCCGGCACGCGAAGAAGCGTCTCATACTCTGCCCGATTAATCTCTACCGGGAATAATTCCAAATGCTTCAGCGCCCAATTACATTTTGGGTCCAACAGCACATTGAAGTTGGGGTTCTCCTCCGACAGCAATTCCTTCGCCTCGAACCCATAATAACGCAACAGCCAGTCCGCCTGATACAACCGGTGTTCCCGAAGAAGCGGCGGCCCTTCTTCGCTCCGCGCCGGAAGGGCAGAGTCTTCATTCACATGGATAAACGCGGAATAGAATACTCTCTTCAAATCAAATTTCTGATATAAGGATTCTGCTACCTGAATAATCTGGTAGTCCGTCTCCGGCGTCGCCCCGATAATCATCTGGGTACTCTGTCCCGCCGGAACAAAGCGCGGCGCTTTCTTATACGCGACAATCTCCTGCTTATTTTCCTGCATCTTATTCTGTAGCAGTCGCATGGGTGTCAGAATGTTCTTCCTGTTCTTATGCGGTGCAAGTATACGGAGGCTCTCCGCGGTAGGAAGTTCCAGATTCACACTCATCCTGTCTGCAAGGAAGCCCACTCTCTGAATCAGTTCCTCACTGGCTCCCGGAATCGCCTTCACATGGATATAACCTTGAAAGTGATGCTCAGTCCGCAACTTATACAACGTCGCATAAATGAGTTCCATCGTATAATTCGGATTCTTCAAAATTCCGGAACTCAAGAACAATCCTTCGATATAATTTCTCCGATAGAACTCCATCGTCAATGTACACACTTCATCCGGTGTAAAAGACGCGCGCGGGACATCGTTAGAAGAACGGTTGATACAATACTTACAATCATAGATACATTCGTTTGTAAAAAGAATCTTCAAAAGCGAGATACATCTGCCATCTGCCGAAAAACTATGACAGATTCCCGCTTTCTCGCAGTTTCCAACTCCTGTACCATCATTCCTTCTATCCACGCCGCTCGACGTGCACGCCACATCATATTTTGCTGCATCAGTTAAAATTGTTAGTTTTTCAAAGATTGACATCTGCTCTGCTATTCTCATTTCCCGTCCCTCTTTTTCGAATGTATGTTTGTTTTTATCATTCTACCATATCGAACAGATGTTTGCAACCAGTATTTTAACAATTTGTCTCTTTCTTATAATCTAATCAAGGCGCACCTAAATAAAAGGTTCCGCAAACAAGCTGCAGAACCTTTTATTTTCTTTCTTCCCTTATAAATGCAATAAATTCCTTCTCTCTCTTACTCAACGTATAGTTTTTCCGCGTAAGATAAGCCGAACACATGGTAATCTTAACATCTTCAAACGGCAGCAATCGAAAGTCTTTATCCCTCGGAGGATTCCGAAATGCCATCACAGTCAGATATTCTCCGCTTCGAAGGGCATCATAAAAACTCCCCCTGTCTGATACCGTCAAAAACTCTGGATGATTCTTAATTCCCAAAATTTCCAAAAACTTTCTTGCACTGACATCATTATATGTAATATACGGGTAATCATATAAGTTTACCGTTTTTAAACCTTTCATACAGGCAAGCGGATGCGTCTTATGAATCAAAACATAATTCTGCATAGGCGGTATCAGCTCCTGAAATGCCAAATCATACTCTTTTGCCATCTTTTCTTTTTCACGAAACGTCTCTTTCACAAAAAAGATGATTCCAATATCACTCTCTCCGCCGCTCACAGATTCTATCACCTGTTTGTCATTCATTTCTTTAATCGTATCTGCAAACTTGTAATCAGATGCGTTATGAAACTCAAAAACAACTCCATCATCAAAGTCGAATAATAAGTAGAAATATTAAGCGGATGTTCCTCCGGATTTATCTGTATTTCCCGCATTTTCTTCAATTCCATAAGAATCACCTTCGCGCTCTTTAAAAATTCTTCTCCTTCTCTTGTCAGGGTAATCCCTGCTGCCGTCCGATTGAAGATATGATACCCCAGTTCTTCCTCCAGCCCTTTTATCATTCCGCTCAGATAAGGCTGGGACATGTAGAGATTCTGAGACGCCTTTCTGATAGACTTTGCTTTTGCCACTTCCACCGCATACTCTATATGGTTAAAATTCATATATTTCACCTTCCATATCACAGTTTTGTTATAACTAATCACCTATATCCTCTCATATTTTTCGGGATAACGCAATTCTTTTCTTTTATGATACGATGATTCTACCAAAAGGAACGGATATAAAGGAGGAAAAATTCAACATGAAAGATTATTTATCTATCGCAAACTCACCGGTTATGTTCCTCGTATGTGGAATCGTTATCCTCTACGTACTTGGACAGTCTTTGTTTTTCATGCGAAGAGCATGGAAACGAGGAAAAGAAATCGGAATGGACCCAAAAGTTATGAAAAGCACCATCACAGGAAGCGGACTTTTTTCGATTGTCCCGAGTATTCCAATACTCATTATTTTAGTCATGCTGATGTCCGTACTCGGAAACTATTTCCCATGGCTCCGTCTTTCGGTCATCGGTTCCAGTTCTTATGAAAATGTAGCTGCCAATATTGCGGCGCGTTCATTTGGGCTTCTCTCTTATACCGATGACGGATACACCGCTTCCATCTTCATCAGCACAATGTGGGCAATGTCCATCTGTATCCTGTACGAACCGTTGCTCGTCTTATTTGGACAAAAAAGCCTGGACAAAGGAATGAGTAAATTAAAAAGGAAGAAACCGGTTATCTATAACCTGTTAATCGACGGTATTTTTATCGCTATGATGGGTTGGTTCTGCGCTCCGTATCTGACATACTGGACAGAAAAACCAGAGCAAATCTTATCTCTCGTCGCTTTGGTGACAGGTGGAGGAGCAGCGCTTTTCTTAAACTGGCTTGCAAAAAAAACAAAAAAACACTTTTTAACAGAAATGTCATTCCCGGGCGGAATGCTAATCGGTATGCTTGGTTCCTATATCGCGAATTTATTCTTGTAACTTACAACCTATTTCTATCAGACTGGAGGAAAATATGAAAAAACAATCAGAACTTTCACAAGATATGTATACAAACAAGACCCACCGCATCGGAAAAATCAGCACGCTTATCGCTATTTTGCTGATACTCATGGTTCCCGCCGTCATCACTCTCGTCTACGGGAAGGATGTGGAAATCCAAATCTCCAACACAGTGAGCGCCATTATTACACTGACTGCCATCTACGGTGTCGTGAGTATTGTAGAAGTTGTTTCATTCTCACCATTTTTAGGCTCTGCCGGAACTTACCTGTCATTTACCACAGGAAATATTATGAACATGAAACTTCCGGCAGCCACCAATGCACTGCGCGTCAATAATGTGGAACGAGGAACCGATGAAGGAGAAGTCATCACGACGCTTGCCATCGGCGCTTCCTCCATTGTCACAACCATCGTGCTCTTTCTTGGAATGTTATTCCTTGGGAATCTGCTTGTTCCTATCATCACAGGTCCTGAGCTTGCACCTGCTTTTGACAATGTAACCCCTGCTCTTACGGGTGCGCTTGCGGCTCCGTATTTCATGAAAAACAAGAAACTCAGCCTTCCGACCGTCATTGCCGGCTGCGCGCTTTACCTTATTTTAGGATACAACTTTATGTCCGCAAACTACAGCTATTTCATGCTTGGATTTATCGTAATCAGTTTCTTATGCTATCTTCTTTTCTACAAAATCGGATTCATAAAAGAAGAACCAAAACAATAATTTTCACAGGAAAATAATTTTAGAAAGGTGTGTATCAGAATATGAATGAACAATTATTGCAAGAAGCAAAACATATCATATGGAGGAAGAACTTGTTTCATGGAGACACTCTCTTCATCAGATTCCGGAACTCGGACTGCATCTCCCTCAGACTACAGCATTTATCAAAGAAAAATTGACAGAAATGGACATCGAATTTCAAGAATACGAAGAATGCTCCTGTATTACCGCCGTACTCGGCCAGGGCGGACATTGCTTTCTTCTGAGAAGCGATATGGATGCCCTTCCTATGCCGGAGGAATCCTGCGAAACTTTCGCCTCAAAGAACGGCTGTATGCATGCCTGCGGCCACGATTTACACGCTGCCATTCTCCTGGGCGCCGCAAAACTTCTGAAAATGCACGAAAAAGAACTGTGCGGCAAAGTCAAACTTTTATTTCAATCCGGAGAAGAAACCTTTGAAGGCGCAAAAACGGCTATAGACGCCGGAATCTTGGAGAAGCCTCATGTGGATGCTGCTTTTGCGATGCATGTTGCCTCTGTTTTGCCGACCGGAAGTATTATTTACGGCTCCTACCCGATGGCGGCCGTATATGGATTCCGTATCACACTCACCGGAAAAGGAACTCATGGCTCCACACCACAGATGGGAATCGACCCGATTAACACCGGCGTTCACGTTTATCTTGCCCTTCAGGAGCTGATTGCCCGGGAAGTTTCTCCTACAGAAGAGGCTGTGCTTACCATCGGACGATTCGATGCCGGAAAAGTATCCAACGTCATACCAGAACGGGCAATCTTGGAGGGAACCCTCCGCACCTTCAAACCGGAAGTTCGTGACATGCTAATCCGAAGGATTCAGGAAGTCACAGAATCTGTCGCAAAAACATATCGGACAGAACTGCATTTTGAAGTGTTAAGCGATGTTCCTCCTGTCACCTGTTATAAAACGCTCAACGAAGAAGTTCTTCATTCGATTGAAACTTTAGACAGCCGCCTCAATCTTCTCCCATACTATCATGTGATGGGTTCCGAAGATTTCGCCTTTATCTCCGAACGAGTTCCTTCTTCCTATTTCGGATTGGGGGCTGCTATCCAAGATAAATCCCAGTGGCTCGGTCAACATAATCCGAAGGTCCGCTTCACCGATGACTGTCTCGTAACAGGCGCTGCGGTTTATGCGAAAGTGGCGATGAACTGGCTTTCTACCCATCAATAAAATATCTCCCATGAAAATGGACCGGAAGTTTTTCCGGTCCGTTTTTCTGCCTATCTGACTTCCCATTCCTATGCAAGCATCGTGTTTTTCTCCGTCCATTTTCCCCGAAGAAGGCGGATAAGAAAAATAATTCCGCGGAATACGAGTTCCCCTGCCATTGCTGCCCACACGCCGAGAATCCCCATCTTGTGTGCAAATAACAATACGGAAAGAACCCGGACTCCCCACATACTGCAAAGATTCAATAAGAACGGGCCTTTACTGTCTCCTGCTCCTCGAAGCGCGCCGATGACAACGATACTCACCGCAAAGAGCGGCTCCGAAAATGCGACGATTCGAAGCGCATCCGTACTCAGCCGGATAACTTCTGTATCTGTCGTCAGAAAACCGGTTAACACAGGCGCTCCCACAAACATAAGAACCGCCATTCCCGTCACGAGAAGCGCGCCCAGAATCGTGGTGCTGTAGGCAAACCGCTTCGCCATATCTTTTCTCTGGGCGCCGATACTCTGTCCTACGAGCGCCGTTGCCGCCGACGCCACCCCATAAGCCGGAAGATAACAGATGCTCTCGGTCTGTACCGCCACATAATTCACCGCCACAGAGACTGCTCCCATTCCTGTTACGACCGCTGTCATGACAATCTGCGCCATCGAGAGCGTCACACGCTCCAACGCTGCCGGCATGGACAGATTCACCGTATTTCTCATACAGGAACGCGTAAATCTCCACGTCTCATCCCCTTTCAGGCGAAGAGGCCCTCTCCGTTTCACAACAACCAGCAAAAGAAGCAGCGCTACGCAGGCTTGCGCCAATCCGGTTCCAAGAGCCGCTCCTTTTACGCCGAGTCCCGCCCCCGGAACGGTAATTCCGCCTAATTTCCTCGTCGGATAGATGAGGAAAAAGTTGAACACCACATCCAATATACACATTCCAACATTCATAAGACTCGGCAGCAAAATATTCCCGCTGCAGCGAAGAATCGCCGAATACATCGATGCCCCCATGCTAAATGGAAGGAAAAATCCAACCGTACAAAAATATGCCTTTGCATCTGCCTGTATGGATGCCTCTGCACCGAGCATCTTCGGAAGCACCTGACCGGCTCCAATCGACAAAACTGCCAGCAAAACGCCGAATGCAATATTGAAAAGGATTGCCTGACACAGGACGTTTCGGCTTTCCTTTTCTTTCCCTGCGCCAAGATATTGCGCAATCTGTACGGAAAATCCAATACATACCGCCCCTGTAATCCCATTCAAAAGCCAAATACTGCTCGCTACCACGCCGATTGCCGCCGTCGCCTCATAGCCAAGACCTCCTACCATGGCAGTATCGATGTAGTTCATAAGCGTCATCACCAACTGCTCCAGAATTGCCGGAACCGAAAGCGCGATGACGAGCCGATACTGATTGCCCCGGGATATCTGCTCCCCGTTTCGCATGGCAGTACTCATTTGTAACATATCCATTTTTCTCTATCCTCTCTTCCTTTCTCCTTTGTCTCTATGCCATTGTATCATATCCCTTGCTCCAATTCTATTCGATTCCGAAGAAATATATTGTCCATAAAAATTTTCAAAACTGTATATATTATACATTGACAGTAGGTACGCTTTCGTATATACTGTACTTGTATAACATATACAGTATATGCATATTAAGGGGGAGATTTATGGAAATCATTCTAACAAACACGAGTACAAAACCGATTTATGAACAAATCACTTCCCAGATAAAAGAAATGATTCTGACAGGAGAGCTAAAGCCCGGAGACGCCATGCCGTCCATGAGAAAGCTTGCCAAGGACCTTCACGTCAGTGTCATCACGACACAGCGTGCCTACGATGAGCTTGCAAAAGACGGATTCATCGTCACCGTTCCGGCGAAGGGCGCTTTCGTATCCGCAGAAAATCAGGACTTCATACGAGAAGAGAATTTGAGAAAAATCGAAGAATTACTGACAACGGCAAGCGAACTTGCCAGACAAAATGGATTATCTTTGGAGGAACTTCAAAGTACTCTCCAAATTATATTTACGGAGGAATCATAATGGAACATGCAATTGAAATCAGACATTTGACAAAAACATATAAAGATTTTCGGCTTCAGGATATCAATCTTACCCTTCCTGCCGGAACTGTGATGGGGCTTGTAGGAAGTAACGGAGCCGGTAAATCCACCCTCATCCAGTCCATCCTCGGGCTAAAGACTTCTACTTACGATAGCGTCCGGATTCTTGGGAAAGACTTAAAGACACAGGAGAAAGAAATCAAGGAAGATATCGCTGTTATTCTGGATGTCTCCCATTATAATCTGGAATTCACTCCTATATTTATCGGGAAAATGTTGTCCAGGATTTACAAAAATTGGGACATGACAACCTACGAAAGATATCTGGAAGAATTTGGACTTCCAAAGAAAAAGAAATTAAAACACTATTCCAAGGGAATGAAAATGAAGCTGGAATTTGCCATCGCATTCAGCCACGCTCCGAAGCTTCTCATTCTCGATGAAGCCACAAGCGGACTGGACCCGATTTTCCGGGACGAGATTTTGGATATCGTCCGTAAATATACGGAAGAAGAAGACCACTCTG
Source organism: uncultured Lachnospiraceae bacterium (assembly GCA_905197485.1). Taxonomy (GTDB): domain Bacteria; phylum Bacillota; class Clostridia; order Lachnospirales; family Lachnospiraceae; genus Faecalimonas. The sequence continues at coordinate 11,845 of CAJJYZ010000010.1, forward strand.
TACTTCTCTCTTCCCATATCACAAGCGATTTGGATAAGATTGCCGACTACATCGCTTTCATTCACGAAGGACGGCTTCTCTTTGTAAAAACTTGTGATGAGATTCAGGAACATTTAGGAATTATCAACTGCGGAAAGGAACTTCTCGACACACTGCATCCAGAGGATATCCTTTCCTATCGCACAGAAACATATGGCTACAAAGTAATGGTGAAGAATAAACAGGCGCTGCGGAAGATTTTCCCAGACCTTCCTATCGAAAACGCATCCATCGAAGACTTAATGCTCTTTCAGGTGAAAGGAGAAAAAATAGTATGTTAGGAATTATCATGAAAGATTATTATGAATCATTTCGAATTAAGAAAAATCTCTTTGAAAATATTTTCGGATTTACGATGCTGGGGCTTATGGTCGTCTTCGGAACAAGTTCCTATATATTCTGTCTCATCGCCCTCATTATCCTTCCCGTCATGGGGATATCTCCGCTTCAGTATGCGCTGGAGCAGAATGAGATTTGTAAATTTGACGACATCCTCTTGACCTATCCACTGACAAAGAAGGAAGTCATCGGCTCACAATTTTTAGCCTATCTTTCCTTCTGTGGAATTACCGGAATCATTTCACTAATGATAACGTTCATTTATGTGTATGTTCATCATACGACAGATATAAAGACAGGACTTCTTATTTGGGCGGTCGGAATCATTATCTCACTTGCATTCCTTGCGGTCAGCAACATCGGATTCTTCGCCCTCGGCAATAAGAAAGGAATGATTATTTATGTCATATTTGTAGTTATTTTCGTAATACTCTATGCACTCGCTTATTGGAATATTGATTTTATGTCCATCTTCACATTGGATGCAAGACTTCTGCTCCTTATTGGACTGTTTGTATCCCTTCTGCTCCTCGTAGGAAGCTATTATCTGTGTTTGAAAATCTATACGAAGAAGCATTCTTAGAATTTAACTTTGCAAAAGGGTAGTGACATTTTCCCGTCACTACCCTTTCATTTTTATTCATTTCTTATTTTTCCACCACAATCTCTACATAAGACTGGTATTCCCCGTCCTGATGTACTTTTATTCGTGCAATTCTCTTCTCGGTACTGTTGAATCCATCCTTCGTATTACTATTCGGGAAGATGAAGTTTTTCGCACTGGATGTTACGGTAAAACGCATCCGGTGCCCCGGCAGGAATGTATGGGATATCTTCGTCGTCCGAATCGGAATCTCATAGACTCCATCCGATTCCATATACTCCGGTTTCTCGAATCCATTCCTGTACTTGGCGCTCAGAACTCCATCCGCCAATTTTATGGAAGTTCCATGCTCATCCACATCCGTCATCCGGAACACAAAGTCTGTATCCGGACAATCGCAGGATACGAATAGATGTGCCTTCAAATCTCCGGTGACAGTCATCGGCTCGGTATACGGCTTCGATGTGTAGATTAAATAATCATCTCTTTTTTCTTCCTCCGTATAGTCTTCCGGCACTTCAATCTCGTTTTCCGACATGTCGATAATATGGGTAGCCGGAGAATCCGGATTATACATGTACTCTGATTTCTCGGATTTCAGCAAAATCTTCTGATGTTCGCCGTTTTCTGGCGGCCACTGATTCGCCGTCTTCCAACGATTTTCTCCAAGCGTATAATATTCCACTGTATCGGAAGTCTCGATTCCATTCTCCACGCCTTTCAGGAAATGTTCCAGCCACATCATGCAGACAAGGTCTATATCATATCGCAAAGCATCTTCTCCCATCGAAACGCCATGCAAATCATAGTCTGCATTTCCGCTATGTTTCCATGGTCCAAGAATTGCTTTCCATGTTCCTTTCGGCCAATCCTTCACCAAATCCAAAGCTTCCGTCGTTCCCATTCCGTTGTCGTCAAACCATCCGGACATGATAAGGGCAGGAACCGGAGTTCCCCGATACCGTTCTTTCCAGCTCGACATCTTCCATAAGTCGTCTTTATCCGGATGTTTCAGCCATTCTGTCAAGAATGGAATTTCTTTTCCAAGCGCCTTCTCCGGGATAGATTCCAGCGGCCGGATATCCAACACTTCATCCCAGTCGTCCCGCACCATCCGGTCTGCCCTCATCCGCTGCTCCGACATGGCAAATGCCCACGCAAGCATTCCCGAGGTAAAACATCCGCCTCTTCTCGGCAAATCTCCGAAAGCGCTTCCGGCACACACACTGCTTAAAATCGCCTTCAGATGGGGATTGCCGCTTGCCGCTGCCGCCCACTGCACATACCCAAGATAAGAACCTCCTGTCATGGATACCTGTCCATCGCTCCAAGCTTGTTCCGCAATCCATGTTAACGTATCGTCCCCGTCTTCCACTTCAAAGTAATTCGGCTGCCACGTTCCGGTACTGTCTTCTCTTCCTCTCGTATCCTGAATGACTACCGCATATCCTCTCTGCACGAAACGATAATACTGTTCTACTCTGTCCCCTTTTCCATACGGGGTACGAATCAGAACCGCCGGCACCTTTTTCTTCGCTTCCGCTGCTTGTCCCGGAAGATAGACGTCTGTCGCAAGTTTCTCTCCGTCTCTCGTTTCCACGAAAAACGTTCCATGTACATGCACCGTCTCTATCGGCTCCCGGAACATCTCCATCCATCTCGCAAGAATAGTGCGTTCTTCATATCCGTCTTTCACAAGCACTGCGGCATAGTCTCTTCCACTCATCAGTACCGCATAGATTTCCCCGTTTTCATAAAATAAATCCTTCGGGAACTTCTGTTCTCTCTGGAAATAAGACTCTTCTCTTCGATTCGTAAACCGCTCTCCATACGAAGTAACAAATTCTTTCTCACCCTTTCGAATCTTCTCCTCATACTCTTCTTGTCTCTCAAAAAATTCCGCAAGACTCCGGCTGCAGAAGTTCCGAAAATAGTCGTCCATCTCCTTTGTAAGTTCACTCTTCGGAAGCCATTCTCCACTCATGCAGTCCAGCTTCTCCACCCGGACTCCATCTTCGAATTCATAGAATTTTCCATATAAGATTCCGGAAACATAAAAATTCCACTGCATATCTCGTTCTCTCCTTCACATTATTTTCTTCTATTATACATTATCCAAGCAATATCTTCATCGCTTCCAGAAGGTCTTTTTTCTTCTCCGGAAGCATCCCTACAAGCGTATACTTATCCAAAACCGTCGTATCTTCGAAGAGACAGTCCGTCACCGTCAGATTCTCAAGGAGAATCCTCTCCTCCGCCAGAATCTCTTCCGGCGTCATCATATCAAACAGTCCTTTTTTATACTCTTTGTAAAGAGGCGTATCCTCCCAAAGTTTCAACTTCAGGCACCAGATATTCTTCGGATGCGTCTGATTCAAAAGTCTTGCCGTCTCCACCGCATGAAGTCTGGAGAACGTCCGTCCGCCAAGTCCCATGATAATCGTAAGGTAATAGTCGATTCCCGCCCGCTCCAGTTTACGGAATGCTTCCAACATGTCGAAGGTTGTGACGCCCTTATTCATCTGCTCTAGAATCGAATCCGAACCGGACTCCATTCCAATGTGTAATGCCTGCAGTCCGCGTTCATGCAGAATCCGTAATTCATCCTCTGTCTTTCGCAAAATATCGTCCACCCTGGAATACATCGCCACTTCTTTTGCCCATGGCATATACGTATCCCGCAAGTCAAAAATCCTGCTCAACTGTTGAAAACTCATCACAAACGCATTCTCACCAAGAAGAAACAGCCGCTTCGTCTCCGGATGGAACTGGCTGAGTATCCATAGATTCTGCTCTATTTTCTCCATCGGATGGATGCGGAATTCATCCTTTGCAAAGTCGCAGAACCGGCACCTATGCCAACTGCATCCAAGAGCAACCTCCAACGGCGCACTCTGTTCTTCATGGGGTGGAATGTAAATCGTGTCATATGAAAATATCGATGCATAAATTTCTTCTTTTGTTATAAAAACCACCTCCTCATTTTCCTTTATCATAACAATCCTTTTGGGGAACTGCAACAGAAAGGTTGCACTCAATAAAAAAATACGTTATAATACAGACGTCAGAAAAAGATTCTTAAAAGTGAGGTGAGATTATGGACGGTAGTTATAGTCGAAGTACGGATATGGTATTCTTATATTGTCATTACGCATTTACTATGCATCCGTTCATAGTCTAACTGCGTCTTTTTATTGATACAAGAATACCATTGTCTGTTCTAACACTGTACTACATAAGCGAAAGCGAGTGTAGCGCATCTTGTTTGTAATTGGCAATGGTATTTTTATGACCATTTTCAGCTACAAGCGAGATTCCTATGCCCGCCTTTATCTATATCAGAAGCGTGTACACACACGCATAAGAAATGTAAAGGAGGACAAATCATGAACGAAATCAGAACATACAATGATTACAGCACAGAAATTACAGAAACAATCCGCAGCAATCTGACTCCGAAGAGAATTCAGGAAAAACTGCTCTCCTACCACGAAAATGATATTTCAGATGCTTTGGATTTACTGACAGAAGAGGAACGTAAAAAATTATATAAGATTCTGGATTCCGAATCACTTGCCGACATTCTGGAATACTCCGAGCATATGGCCGATTACATCCAGGAACTCAGTCTCAGTAAAAAAGTAGAGGTCTTCTCTCATATGGAAACTCCCGATACCGTAGAAGCATTGCGTCAGCTAAGCCGCGAAGAACGGGAAACTCTCATCGACTTATTGAATCCGGAAGTCCGCTCCGAAATCAAGCTTCTCAGCTCGTTCGACGAGGACGAAATCGGAAGCAAAATGTCTACCAATTATATCACCGTGGAGGACCATTTATCTGTCAAAGAAGCCATGTCCGAACTGGTTCGACAAGCTGCAGACAACGACAACATCTCTACGATTTATGTGGTAGATAGCAATCGGACATTTTACGGAGCCATTGATTTGAAGGATTTAATCATTGCCCGGGAAGGAACCTCTCTCAAAAATATTATGACTTGTTCTTACCCATATGTCTATGCAAGAGCTTCAATTGAAGACTGTATTCCTCAGCTTATGGATTACTCTGAGGACTCTATCCCAGTACTCGATAACGAAAACAAATTAATTGGAGCAATCACAGCCCATGACCTGGTAGAAGTTGTGGAAGATGAATTAAATGAAGACTATGCAAAACTCGCCGGTCTTTCCGCAGAAGAAGACTTGGAAGAACCAATCCGTTTAAGCGTCAGAAAACGTCTCCCTTGGCTTTTCATCCTGCTTGTGATGGGACTTGGCGTATCTGCCACAGTCGGTTTATTCGAATCCATCGTAGCACAACTTCCGGTAATTATGTGTTTCCAATCCCTGATTCTGGACATGGCAGGAAATGTAGGTACCCAGTCTCTTGCTGTCGCAATCCGCGTACTGATGGATAAACAAATCTCCGGCAAACAAAAAGCCACCCTCGTTTTGAAAGAATCCAGAGTCGGGCTTGCCAACGGCATGGTTCTCGGTATTCTTTCCTTCCTAGTAATCGGCGGCTATTTATGCCTGAAGGGAAACGCTATCACATTCGCATTTGCGGTATCTGGATGTCTTGGAATCGCTATGGTACTTGCCATGTTGATTTCTTCCTTATCCGGTACAGTAATCCCGATTTTCTTCCAGAAAATCGGTGTAGACCCTGCAGTTGCCTCTGGCCCTCTTATTACAACAGTCAATGACCTTGTCGCTGTCATTTCCTATTACGGATTAGCATGGTTGATTCTGCTGAAGATTATGAAATTAGGATAATCACTTTTACCAGAAAAAAGACGACACAAAGCATCTCGCTTTCATGTCGTCTTTTCTTGCCTATATACAGACATTCCTTATTTCAGTTTCTCAACTGCATCTTTTAAGTATGCATTCTCTACTTCGTAGAATTTCTCAGCTTCCACCATCTCCGCAAGTTTTGGGTCAATTGGCATCTTGCCAAGCACATCCACATGAAGTTCTGCCGCAATCTCATCGATATGGCTCTCTCCGAATACAGAAATCTTCTTTCCGCAATCCGGACATTCCAGATAGCTGTAATTTTCCACAATTCCGAGTACCGGAATGTTCATCTGTCTCGCCATATAATAAGCTTTTCTAACAATCATCTGCACCAAATCCTGTGGTGACGTTACAATCACAACTCCGTCCACCGGAAGAGACTGGAATACAGTAAGCGGTACGTCTCCTGTTCCCGGAGGCATGTCCACGAATAAATAGTCCAAATCTCCCCAAAGCACTTCATTCCAGAACTGTGTCACAACTCCGGCAATAATCGGTCCACGCCAGATAACCGGTGTGTCCTCGGAATCGAGAAGCAGATTGACAGACATAATTCTCGTCTCGTCCTTCGCGATACATGGGAACATGCCAAGTTCATTTCCAACTGCATGTTCATGGATACCATACATCTTCGGAATAGACGGCCCCGTAATATCCGCATCCAAAATACCAACGGAATAGCCTTGTTCTCTCATCAGTCTTGCAAGGGAGGCAGTCACCATGGATTTACCTACGCCGCCTTTTCCACTTACAATACCGATTACTTTTTTCACATGTGTATATTCATTTGCAGGAACTTTTAAGTCCTTCTTACTCGGACAGGAATCTGCGTGAGCACATGAAGAGCATCCTTCCGAAGGACATGCATTCGTATTTTCCTGTTCTGCCATTTTTTTCACTTCCTATTCTTCTACTACCGCAATCACTTCGATTTCGCAAAGTACATTTTTCGGTAATGTTTTTACTGCAACACAGCTTCTTGCCGGATTGGATGTGAAATACTTCGCGTACACTTCGTTGAATGCCGCAAAGTCGCCCATATCACTTAAGAAACAAGTTGTCTTTAACACTTTGTCAAAAGAAGAACCTGCCTCTTCTAAAATTGCTCCGATATTCTTGCATGACTGCTCTGCCTGACCCTTGATATCTTCTGCATCTACATTTCCAGTCTCCGGGTTAATCGGAACCTGTCCTGCAGAATATAAAATACCGTTGTGTACATATCCCTGTGAATATGGTCCCAATGCTGCTGGTGCTTTTTTTGTTGAAATAACTCTCATAATAAAATCTCCTTTTCTTATTATATTTTAAGATAGTATCCTATCTTATTTACTTTATTCTTGTTTACAAAATTTATGTTTCTTTCAGATTCTCTCTTGTCACATCTTTCAGCCACTTATATCCAAAGAAACGTTTTAAAGCGATTGGCACTTTAATAATCTCGTCACTCATTAGTATAACATAAACTACCGGCACACTGCAATGGAATATAAATGCTGCTACCGCTCCGAGAATAATAGAACAACCCCACATCGTCGCCACATCCAGTACAAGACCGAACTTCGTATCTCCGCCGGAACGGAATACACCAACAACAAGCGTACAATTGACTGCCTGTGCTACTGCAAAATACGACATAACAAAAAACATAAAGGACAAGTAATCCTGTGCTTCCGGCGTAAGCGCCATCGTCGCATTGGCAATCGGTGCGGAAATCAAAATCACACACGCGCCGCCAAGTCCAAGCAGGAAGCTGAGCCATGTGAACCGCTTTCCATATGCCTTCGCATGCTCAAACTTCTTCTCCCCAATCGTTTTTCCAAGATAAATCGCCGTTGCATTAGAAATTCCGAAAACGACAACCTGCGCCAACTGTCTTACCACCTGAGCCACCGAGTTTGCCGCCACCGCCGCGCTTCCAAGATGACCGATAATCGCAGTGTTTGCCGAACTTCCAAGTCCCCACATCAACTCGTTTAATACGACCGGCATAGAGTACACGAGGAAATCCTTCAAAAGCACCTTATCCACATGCACGAAGTCTTTCCAACGGATTCTTACCGTATGATTTTTGAAATGCGCGTACCCAAGCACAATCAAAAGCTCCACAATACGGGAAATTAAGGTTCCGATTGCCGCTCCACGCACATGAAGCGTCGGGAATCCTAAGAGTCCGTAAATCAAAATCGCATTGATGACCACATTCGTACACAATGAGATTCCGTATACGACTGTGGCAATCACCACACGCTCAATGCTTCGCATAATATTCAGATACACTTGTGTAAACGCCATGAAGAGATAGGAAAATGCTACAATCTGTAAATACTTCACACCTTCCGCCACGACTTCCGGGTCATTGGTATAAATATGCATCAGCGTCTCCGGCATAAAAAGAGCCGCAAGACAGAATAGAAGCGCCACCCCGAGTCCTGCACGAAGCCCGAGCCCCAGGATTTTCTCAATCGTACGCGTATCCCCTTTTCCCCAATACTGGGCGGTCAGTACGGTTGCCCCAGACGTAATTCCCATGAATACGAGCGTCATAATAAACTGAATCTGCCCCGCAAGAGACGCCCCGGATAAGACCTTCTCGCTCACCGAACCGAGCATCATAACGTCCGCCGCCGTCACGCCCACATTAATCAGATTCTGCAGCGCCATCGGAATGACAAGCGCCATGACGCTCCTGTAAAAATTCTTCCAATCAATATTCAAATTATCTAATTTCTTCTGTTTCCCCCACACGTTCTTCTTTAACTCCTTTCCTCTTCAGCAGAACGATACTCAAAATTCCGATTATCAGTGTAAAAATAGAAATAAATTGAGAGGTCGATAAAAAGCTTACGCTTCCTCTCGGGTCATTTCGAAGCATCTCGATGAGAAATCTTCCGATGCTGTAAAAAATCAAATAAAAGGATACCACGATTCCTTCTGTTTTCCGTTTCTTCGTAATCCACAACAACAAAAAGAAATGCAGGAAATCCGCCGCGCTGGATATCAACTGCGTCGGAATCAGCGACACATGATTCGGTGCGAACGGTGAATGTTCAAATGTCACCCCGTACCAGGCGCTCGTCTCTCTTCCGTAACAGCATCCCGCCATAAAACAGCCGATTCTTCCGAATCCCTGCGCTAACGCAAGAGAAGGCGCCGCAATGTCAAAATATTTCCACACCGGAAGTTTCTTCCACCGGCAATACAAATAAGCGCCGAAAATCCCGCCGATGATTCCCCCGTAGACAACGAATCCCTCCGACAGACTCAAAAGAATCGACGGGTCTTCCAGAATATCTTTGATTTCTGTGATAAAAAAGAGAAGCTTCGCTCCCAACATTCCGAATATCAATCCGAGAATCGCGATTCCATACATATGGTCTCCATTCAGCCCATATTTCTTCGCCCGGAAATCTGCCGCCATAATCGCCGCTATGATTCCGATGGCAATCATAAATCCATAACTATAGAGCGTAAACGGCCCTATCTCAAATAATATGTATCTCATAATTTTTGTCACCTCACCATGCTATATTCTACATGAAAACAAAAGAATTGTAAACCTTGTTGACAAATCAACTTTTATCCAGTATAGTAGATTTGCTTGTTGATAAATCAACTTTTACACATTAGAAAAGAGGTTATACATGATAGACAGATTCGAAAAACTGACAACCGGAGTCTCCCGGATTTACAAAAAGATTCAAAGAATCAAAAAACATGAAATGAGCGCTTTCGGCTTAAAAGGAACACATGTCATGTGCATCTACTATCTTTCTTCCACTCCGGAAGGTCTCACCGCATCCGACTTGTGTATCAGATGCAACGAAGACAAGGCCGCCGTTTCCCGAATGCTTTCCGAACTGGAAGCCGGAGGTTTCATTTCCTACGAGAACGCTTCCATCGGGAAAAAATATCGAACGAGAGCTGTCCTGACCGAACAAGGGAAGGACTACGCGGAGCGCATCGGCAACCTGATTCTCCAATTTACAGAGCTGTGCGGAGAAGGCATCTCCGATGAGGAGCGGGAAATTTTCTACCGCGTACTCCTTCTGATTGCAGATAATATTGAAACCATTGAAAGGAAACTATAAAATGAATCCAGTCAAAAAACTTTATTGCAGAACATTTCAAACGGGGCTGAAGCTTGCGCTTCCATTTCTCCCTTATCGCAAACCGACGATGAAGGGAAGCGTAAGAAACATTCCGGAAGTCATCCAAAAACACCGGTGCAGCCGGGTATTGATTATTACCGACGAAGGCATTCGTGCGCTTGGTCTGCTCCACCATCTGGAAAACCACCTGTTAAACGCTCAGATTCCTTACGTCATCTACGACAAAACGGTTGCCAATCCGACCACGAAAAATGTGGCAGAGGCGCGAAAGCTTTACGAGGAAAACCAGTGCGACGTTCTCATCGGCTTCGGCGGCGGCTCCAGCATGGATTGCGCGAAAGCCGTCGGAGCCCGCATCGCAAGACCGAAAAAATCTCTCGCTCAAATGAAAGGAATCCTCAAAGTCCGGAGACGAATCCCTCTCCTGATTGCCATTCCCACGACCGCCGGAACCGGAAGCGAGACGACACTCGCCGCTGTCATTACAGATTTCGATACACGACACAAATACGCAATCAACGATTTCCCTTTGATTCCGCGTTACGCAGTTTTAGACCCTAAGATGACGCGAAGCCTTCCTCCATTTCTGACAGCTACAACAGGGATGGACGCTCTGACTCATGCCATCGAAGCATTTATCGGAAACTCCACCACTTACGCTACAAGAAAAGATGCGCTTCTTGCCGTAAAACTCATTTTCGAGAATCTGGAAGCCGTATACCATGACGGCTCCAATCTGGAAGGACGGAGGAATATGCTGCACGCTTCTTTCTATGCCGGCTGTGCATTTACGAAGTCTTATGTCGGTTATGTTCACGCCATCGCCCACTCACTCGGGGGCGCTTATAACATTCCTCATGGACTTGCAAATGCGGTCATCCTTCCATATCTGTTGGAGGCTTACGGTTCATCCATCCACAAGAAACTGCGTATTCTTGCGGTGGAAGCTGGACTTGTCTCCCCGGAAGTTTCGAATGAAGAAGGCGCCTCTGTATTCATACAGACCATCCGCGCCATGAACGCTTCCTTTGGAATCGGCACGACTATCCCTGAAATCAAGAAAGAAGACATTCCAAAGCTTGCACGAGATGCAGAAAAAGAAGCAAATCCACTCTACCCTGTTCCGGTTCTTATGAATGCAAAAGAATTGGAGCAATTCTACGTTATGCTGATGGAGGAAAACTAACATGACACAAGAAGAAATCAAACAGATTGTAACAAAACAGCGCCGCTTTTTTCACACCGGAGCGACACTCCCGGTCGAAAACCGGCTGAAAGCGCTTCAGAATTTAAAGACATGCATCCTCAAATATGAAGACGACATCCATAAGGCCTTAAAAACAGACCTGGGGAAGAGTTCTTTCGAAAGCTATATGTGCGAAACCGGACTTGTACTTAGCGAGCTGACGTATATGATTCGCCACGTCCGCCGCTTCGCCAAAGAAAAACGCGTGCCTACGCCCCTCGCTCAGTTTCATTCCCGAAGCTTTAAAAAGCCTTCTCCTTACGGCGTCACTCTTATCATGAGTCCCTGGAATTACCCCTTTATGCTCACGATAGAACCTCTCATAGACGCCATTGCCGCCGGAAATACAGCAGTCTTAAAGCCAAGCGCCTATTCGCCAGCCACAACACATATCATCTGCACCATCATCAAAGAATGCTTTTCACCGGAATATGTGGCAGTTGTGACCGGCGGGCGCGCAGAAAACACCTGTCTGTTAGAAGAACATTTTGACTATATTTTCTTCACCGGAAGCCCCTCTGTCGGAAAAGAAGTCATGCGCCACGCCTCGGAACATCTGACTCCCGTCACACTGGAGCTCGGAGGAAAAAGTCCTTGTATCGTAGAAAAAACGGCGAATCTGAAACTGGCAGCAAGACGCATCGTATTCGGTAAATACTTAAACTGCGGACAGACATGTGTAGCTCCTGATTATATCTATTGTGAAAAAGAGATAAAAGACGCTCTCATCCAAGAATTAAAGAGGGAAATCATCCGCCAATTCGGCGCCTCCCCACTTAAGAATCAGGCATATGGGAAAATCATCAACGAGAAACATTTCTATAGAATTATGGGGCTGATTGACAGCGAAAAAATCGCCTATGGAGGCCGTTACAACGAAGAAGCGCTGCAAATCGAGCCGACCATTCTGGATGACGTCACATGGGAAGACGCCGTCATGAAAGAAGAAATCTTTGGTCCGGTACTTCCAATCGTCACTTACGACTCCATAGATGATGCCATCCGAAAGATGAATGATATGCCCCATCCACTGGCGCTCTATCTCTTTACCTCCAATCAAGCTTTAGCAAGGAAAGTCACCTCATCCTGTGGATTCGGAGGCGGATGTATCAACGACGTTGTCATTCATCTCGCCACAAGCGAAATGGGCTTCGGCGGATTCGGGGAGAGCGGAATGGGCTCCTACCATGGAAAAGACGGATTCGATACGTTTTCCCATTGGAAAAGTATCGTAGACAAAAAAACATGGCTGGACCTTCCAATCAGGTACCAGCCTTATACAAACACATATGAAAGATTGTTAAAACTATTTCTCAAATAATCTTTTCAGCACTTTCTCATAGTTTTCTCTCTTATGCGGAAACAGACAGTTGGAACAATCTTTGATGCCTGTTTCCGTATAAGTAAAGTTTCCTCCGCATTCCTCCCCTTTCAGATAAAGGGGACAGTAACAAAAGAGGCAGTTAAAATCTTCTGCCTCTTTCACCTTATGACAAGGAAAATATTCACATTCTTTGTTTTGAAAGAATTTATAATGCTCTGACATGTTCGTATACTCCTTTCATAGAAACGTTCACATTTCTATCCATAGTATACTACTCGACTGCCTCTTCCGCAATCCCGATACATCCATCCGCAATTCTGTCCAGATTATATAGAATCTGTGAAAACTCTTTTGTAAGCGCCGTATCGCATTCTTTCTCCTTAATCCGGTTCAAATGGTCTTTCTTTAACTGTTTCTGCGCTTTTCTCATGCGGTCTTTCACGTTAATCACTTCCATCGCATACGCCACATTCCCATTCTGAACCGCTTCCATAGAGCCTTCAAATAACGCCTGGGAAATCTGAATACATTCTCCCAAATCTGATAACGCCTTGTCCGACATCCTTTTCCCTTTGGCATCCATTTCTTTGCAAATCTCCGAAACTTCTCCGCATCGGTCCGCAATACGGTCAATATTGGCCGCAACATACAGATGAACCGCCATGTTCTCCGACTGCTCTTCTGTCAGGTTTCCGCTGGAGAAAAGCTTCGTAATATACACGCTGATTGTTTCGCTTAAGTTCTTGACCGCCCGGAACGACTCGTCCATCTTTTCCTGGCATAATTTATCTTGTTTTCCCACAACCGTATCTTTCAGCGTCCGAAGCATATGGGATGTCACCTCTGCCAAATGCTCCACTTCATTCGCAACCAGATACATGGCCGCTGCCGGCTGTCCTACCACATTGTCGTCCAGAAACTTCGGTTTGTACGCCGCACCCTCTTCTTCGTCTTTTCCGCGAATCAGCCATGTTACAATTTTCACCATCAACGGAATCAGCGGAAGCCAGATTAAGGTACATACGACGTTAAATGTTGTATGGGCGTTCGCAATCTGTCTGGAAATAATATCCACTTCATTTCCTTTCGGGGAAATAAACTCTACAAACTTCACAAGCACCGGAATGATACAGATAAACACCGCGCTTCCTGTAATATTAAATACGCTGTGCGCCACCGCCGTTCTCTTTGCGTTCTTAGACTGACCGAGAGACGCAAGAATCGCGGTAATCGTTGTTCCGATATTGTCTCCAAGGAGAATCGGAATCGCTCCCGCAAGACCAATCACGCTCGTCACCCCGTCCGGTCCTGCCTGGGACGCAAAATTCTGAAGCACTGCAATGGTCGCGGAACTGCTCTGTACAACCAACGTCATGACAAGACCAAGGAGCACGCCGAGAATCGGAATCTCGGATACTTTTCCCATCAGGTCAATAAAAATCGGGCTGTTGGCAAGCGGCTTCATAACGCTTCCCATAATCTCGATTCCTTCAAACAGAAGTCCGAAAGAAAAAATAACCATACCTACATTTTTTACTTTTTCTTTCTTACTTAAAAAGTGAATCATAAATCCGATGAAAATAATCGGATAAATATAATCACTAATCTTAAATGCTATCAACTGTGCCGTCATCGTCGTTCCGATATTGGCGCCGAAAATAACGGAAATTGCCTGCGGAAGGCTCATAAGTCCCCCACTTACGAATCCGATAACCATGACCGTTGTCGCAGAACTGCTCTGTAAAACCGCAGTAACCAAGGCGCCCGCAAGCGCTCCCATAATCGGATTTTTCGTCAAAAACTCCAAAATTTTCTTCATGCGCTCCCCTGCTGCTTTCTGAAGCGCATCACTCATACTATTCATTCCATAAAGAAATAACGCAAGCCCCCCTGCGAGGCCGAATACTGTAGAAACTGTCTCGTTCATTTTTCTTTACCTTTCTTTTGCACATTCTTAATCGTGTTATAACATACCATCCGAAAATTAAATTCTAAGCATAGTTATGTTAAATCTATGTAAAATGTGATATATTTTTTAGAGAAAATGTTCGTATTTTAATTTTCCCTTAATGTTTCTCCGCTATATTGTAAACCATAGAAAACAAACACAAATATTTTTAACTGAAAAGGAGATATATGACTATGAAAAAAAGAACACTCATTCTCACAGCACTTACTGTTTTTACCATTGCATTGGCAGGATGCCAGACAACCGCCAATCAACCGCAGAACGCTCAGGCAGACAATCAAATGGAAGCCGCTTCCCCAACCGGAACTTCCAACACAGATTCCACAAATGCTTCTGCTGGATTGACCGATGAAGAGGCGAAATCCATCGCCCTGACTGATGCAAACGTGAAAGAAGAAGACATCACTAACATCCGCGTGGAAAAAGATTTGGACGACGGAATCGCCGTTTATGATGTGGATTTCTATGCCGGCAACAAAGAATATGACTACGAAATTGACGCGGCAACCGGAGAGATTCGAAGCCATGATTTTGACATCGAGAACGACTTTCTAAACGAACAGCAGACTTCCGATTCCGGACTTCTAAGCGAAGAAGAGGCTTCAAAAATCGTCCTGGAAAAAGTCGATGGCGCATCCGAGCAGAACTTACGCATCCATCTGGAACGGGACGACGGCCAGGATATCTATGAAGGTGAAATCCGTTATAACGGAATGGAATATGAGTTTGAATTAAACGCAAAAACAGGGGACATTTTAGAATGGAGCAAAGAACGGGAGGATGATTAATCATGCGGATTCTTGTAGCTGAAGACGAAAAAGATATGAACCATATTATCGCAAAGCGACTGAAGGATGAAGGATACAGTGTGGATTCCTGCTATGATGGAACGCAAGTCTTCGACTATCTGCCTTGTGCAGAATACGACGCAATTGTTCTGGATATCATGATGCCAAACATGGATGGGCTGCAAGTACTGAAAAAGTTGCGCGGTAAAAATAACCAGATTCCGGTGCTGCTTCTGACCGCCAGGGACAGTATCGAAGACCGGGTAACAGGACTGGATGCGGGGGCTGACGATTATCTCGTCAAGCCTTTCGCTTTTCAGGAGCTTCTGGCAAGAATCCGCGTCATGCTCCGCAAACCAGCCTCCGTCAAAACAACGGTTTACACCGTCGGTACCCTGGAAGTACACACAGACACTCATCAGGTCATTCGCGATGGGAAAGAGATTCGTCTCTCCGCTAAGGAATTCTCCCTGCTCCGCTACATGATACAGAATGCCGGCATTGTGCTCTCCCGCGAAAAACTGGAACAGCACATCTGGAACTATGACTTTTCCGGCGGTTCCAATGTCATCGACGTTTACATCCGATATTTACGCAAAAAAATCGACGACGGTTTCGAAAACAAACTCATTCACACCATACGGGGGGAAGGGTATGTTCTTCGCGAATCCAAATGATGGAAAGAAGGAATCCTACATGAAATATTTATCACTCAAAGCAAAGCTGACATTGCTATACACCTTATTGATGACGACCGTTGTCTGCATCATCGTCGCGATTTTATTTTCCTTCAGCAATCAGGAAATACTGGCCGGAGTAGGAAGTCAGTTGGAAGAACGTGTCGCAGACGCAAGTTCAGAGATTCGTTATGAAAACGGGACATTAGACGTGGATTCTGATTTTCTGGAACTGGAAGACGGAATCTATCTGTCTCTATACAATTCTAAAGGGAACTTTCTCTACGGGAAGCTTCCATATGGATTCGACAATTCTGTTCCTTTTGACGGCGGCAACGTCCGAAAAATTCAAGGCGATGACACACAATACTATGTACTTGATATGATATACCGTATTCCGGAATACGGTGTAGTGGATATCCGCGGAATCTCCTCGATTACCGCCGCAGAACGAAGCTTTCTGCTCACAATCCGCCTTTCGCTCATTTTGCTTCCGCTCCTCGTCGTTCTAACGGCAGTCTTAGGATATTTTATGACAAAACGTACGCTCCGGCCGGTGGTACAAATCACCAATACCGTACAGGCTATCCAGGAAGACAACAACTTGTCGCGCCGCGTAGCCCTTGGAAACGGAAACGATGAAATCTACCGCCTCGCCCGAACCTTCGACCAAATGTTGGAAAAAATAGAGCAAAGCCTGTTAAGAGAACAGCAATTTACTTCCGACGTAGCACATGAACTCCGCACCCCGCTCTCTACCATGACGCTTTTATGCGAAACGATACAGAGCCACAAAGATTTAGATGTGTCTACGCAAGAAGAGCTCGCACTCATGCATCGAAAGATTACTTCTCTTTCCCGCATGATTTCCCAACTCCTGATGCTTTCCCGCGCAGACCAGGGACGGGCACACATTGAATCCGAAAGAATTGATGTCAGCGAACTCGCGCTCATCACATGTGAAGAGGCAAGAGACGCTGCCCTTCAGAAACAGATTTCCGTCAAGATGGATATTGAACCTGATTTATGGATGATGGGAGATGAAACTCTCCTCATACGCTTCTTCATGAATCTGCTCAACAATGCCGTTTTCTATGGAAAAGAGCATGGACATATCCTTGTAAAACTGTCCCGTTCCGAGCAGAATCCCGCGCAAATCGAAGGATTCGTAAAAGATGACGGCATCGGAATCTCCGAACAGCATCTCCCTCACATCTGGGAACGGTTCTATCAGGCTAACACTTCCCGGACAGAAAACGACAGTTCCGGTCTCGGGCTTTCTATGGTAGACTGGATTGTAAAAGTACACCATGGGACAATCCGGGCGGAAAGTGAACTCGGGAAAGGGACGACATTTTACTTTACCTTTCCTGCTTCTAATGAAGCGGTTTAAATCGTTTTATTGAGTTTCCATGCTGAAAAACAAAGCCACCAACCGCTTGGTTGATGGCTTATTTTTCTTCTGATTACTGTCTAAGTTCAATTCCCATTTCTTCGAGTGCGCCGAGAATTTTCTTCATAGCCGCTGATACATCGGCTTCTTCCAAAGTCTTATCTTTCGCACGAAATACGATAGAGTAAGCAACTGATTTGAATCCTGCTTTAATCTGTGCTCCTTCGTAAAGGTCGAAGAGTTTGTAGCTTTCTAAGTAAGCTCCACCCTTCTTCTCGATAACTTCCTCAATCTGTCCAACTAAGATTTCTTTCGGAACTACCATACTGATATCGCGGGTTACTGCCGGATATTTGGCAATTCCTTCGTACTTTCTGTCAAATGTAGCAAGTTCTACCACTTCCGGCATATCGATGACTGCGATGTACGCTCTTGTTCCGATACCGTAAGTGTCCGCAACTTCCGGATGTACTTCCCCTAAGTATCCGACTACTGTTCCATCGTAAATGATGTTTGCCTGACGTCCCGGGTGTAAGAATGGTTTTCCTGCATTCGGGTCGTAAGTCTCTTTCTTATGCATACCGATTTTCTCGAAAAACTCTTCTACCACACCCTTCATGCTGAAGAAGTCCCCTTCTCCGTACATTCCGAGAGTGAACTGCATGCGTTCTTCCGGAAGTTCTGTCACCGGAACCTGTTTTGGAAGATAGATATTTCCAAGTTCGTAGAGACGAACGTCTTTATTTCTTCTATTATAGTTTGTCGCAAGAGAAGTTAACATTCCGTTTAAGGATGTCGTTCTCATGATGCTGTAGTCTTCTCCAAGCGGATTCATGATGTCCACCGTTCTGCGAAGTTCGGAATCTGCCGGAATCATCAGTTTATCGAATACTTTCGGGCTTTCGAAGGAATATGTCATCCCCTGGCTGAATCCGCAGAACTCTGCGATATTTCTTGCCACTTCCTCAATACGAAGCTTGAAGGACAATTTTCCTGTCGTCGCCTCTCCTCTCGGAAGCGTTGTCGGAATATTGTCATATCCGTAAAATCTTGCCACTTCTTCCGCAAGGTCGGCAAGTCTGAATAAATCATGTCTGAATGTCGGCGCAATCACTTCTTTCGTCTCCGCGTCATACTCAAGACCGATTTTTGCAAAGTATCCAAGCATTTCTTCCTCGGAAATGTCTGTTCCGAGCATTCTGTTAATCTGTTCTGCATCAAACGGCACGCGTACCGGTTCTTTTACTTTTCCGTATACGTCAACCATTCCTCCTACAACCTCACCAGCGCCCAGTTCTTCGATTAACTGGCACGCTCTGTCCATTGCAGCTTTCGCATTGTTCGGGTCCAGTCCTTTTTCAAATTTACCGGAAGCGTCTGTACGAAGTCCGACTTTCTTGCTTGACTTACGGATGTTTGTTCCATCGAAACAAGCAGCCTCGAATAACATTGTCTTCACGTCATCTGTAATCATGGAATTTTCTCCACCCATGATGCCTGCGATGCCGACCGCCTTTTCTCCATCACAAATCATAAGAACAGACTCGTCCATCTCTCGTTCCTGTCCGTCCAATGTAACGAATTTTTCACCTGCTTCCGCTGTCTTGACAACAATTTCTTTTCCGGCAATCGTGTCAAGGTCATACGCATGCATCGGCTGTCCGTACTCTTCCATCACATAGTTTGTGATATCCACCAGGTTGTTGATTGGACGGATTCCAACAGACGCAAGACGTCTCTGCATCCATACCGGAGAAGGTCCAATTTTTACATTCTTCACGACTCTTGCACAGTAACGCGGGCAAAGGTCTGTATTTTCCACTCTTACTTTGATGTAATCGTTCACATCCTCATCGTTTCCTGTTTCCGTCACAACCGGAGGACAGAACTCTTTTCTAAATGTAGCTGCAGCCTCTCTCGCGATACCGATAACACTAAAGCAATCCACGCGGTTGGATGTTACCTCATATTCGAATACTACATCGTTTCTTCCGAGAGCTTCGATGGCGCTGCTTCCAACTACTGCATCTTCTCCGAAAATGTAGATTCCATTTTCCGGAGCTTCCGGATACATCTCTGTCGTAGAACCAAGTTCTTCGATGGAACACATCATACCGAAACTTTCTACTCCACGAAGTTTTCCCTTCTTAATCTTGATTCCACCTTCTACCATTTTGCCGTCATGGCTTCCTGCCACACGACCACCGTCTAATACAACCGGAATCTTAGCGCCTTCAAATACGTTTGTTGCGCCAGTAACAATCTGTACTGTCTCTGTACCTACATTCACCTGACACACAACTAATTTATCTGCATCCGGATGTTTCTCAATCTTCTCAATCTGACCGATAACGATTTTCTCCAAATCCTTATCCATGACTTCATAGCCTTCCACCTTCGTACCGGAAAGTGTCATTGCATCTGTATATTCCTGCGCCGTAACGTCAAGGTCCGGCACATATGCTTTAATCCATGATAATGATGTATTCATTCTCTTCTATCCTTTCTTGGGGACGTACACTTTTGCAACTTTACTACGTCCCTAATTAACTTTTGCCCTGTCCCTTTTTGAGGTTTACCCTGTCCCCTTCAACAATTAGAACTGTTTCAGGAAACGGATATCATTTTCGTATAACAATCTCATGTCGTCGATTTCATATTTCAATAATGCGATTCGTTCCAAACCAACGCCGAATGCAAATCCGTTGTATTCGTTCGGGTCAATGCCACACATTTCAAGTACGTGCGGATGAACCATACCGCATCCTAAAATCTCAATCCAACCGGAGCCTTTACAGAAACGGCATCCTTTTCCACCGCATTTGAAGCAGGTAACGTCCACCTCTGCGCTCGGCTCTGTGAACGGGAAGTGATGTGGTCTGAATTTTGTCTTTGTCTCCGGTCCGAACAATTCTTTTGCAAATACTTCCAAAGTTCCTTTTAAGTCTGCGAAGGAAATATTCTTATCGATTACAAGACCTTCAATCTGGTGGAAGGACGGTGAGTGTGTCGCATCCACTTCATCAGAGCGGAATACTCTTCCCGGTGCAATCATACGGATTGGAAGTTTTCCCTGTTCCATGACACGAGCCTGAACCGGAGAAGTCTGTGTACGGAGCACGATATCTTTGTTGATGTAAAATGTATCCTGTTCGTCTTTTGCCGGATGGTCTGCCGGAATATTTAATTTCTTGAAGTTGTACTCGTCGTATTCTACTTCCGGTCCTTCTACCACCTCATAGCCCATACCGATGAAGATTCTCTCCACCTCTTCCAGGGCGATTGTATTCGGATGACGGTGACCTACTGTAATTTTCTTGGAAGGAAGTGTAACATCAATGACTTCTTCTTTTAATTTTGCTTCGCGGATTGCCTTTTCCATAGATGTCTTCGCACTGTTAAGCGCTGTCTCAATCTCTTCGCGAGTCTCATTTACCATCTGTCCTACTTTTGGTCTGTCTTCCGGCGCAACATCTTTCATAGATTTCAATACTGCTGTAAGCTCTCCCTTTTTACCGAGATACTTTACGCGCACATCATTTAATTTTTCCGGCACATCTGCCGCCTGAATCTGTGCCAAAGCTTCTTCTTTGATGCTCTGTAATTTTTCTTTCATGATTTTATCTCCTTTTTTATTATCTTACCATTCGCACAAAAAATCCCCGCCCCAACAAAGGGACGAGGACATAATCGCGGTACCACCCTAATTCCTGCTTTTTTATAAAATAAAGCAGACTCTTAAGTTTGCGTAACGTGCACATACGTCAGTTCCTACACAATCACTCTTCAGAACTGCGGCTCCTGCGGGAAATTCGATTGCCATCTGAACTTAAGGAAACTTTCAGCCGGTGATTTCCTCTCTCTGATAGAAAATGGGTCTCTACTAAACGCATTCAAAGCCTTTTGCTATTCAAATCTATTTTTCATTCTATCACACAAGAATCAATTGTCAAGAGCTTTCTCTCCTATTTTCTGCTCTTCTCTTTGTTCTTCTCCTGAAAATACATATTGACTTTTCCGCCAAGCAGCATAATATACATGGAAAAATACAGCCACAGCATAATCAGGACAATCGTGGTAAGGCTTCCGTACATATTTTCAAAGCCTTTGAAAATCTCCATATATTTCGATACGAAGAAGGAGGTAAACAGCCACCCAACCGCAGTGAATACCGCGCCCGGAAGCTGCGACAGCAATCGGTCTTTCCGGTTTGGAAGGAATTTATAAATGCAAAGGGAAAATACCATCAGCCCAAACGACATTGCCACCGTTCGAATCTCTATCAGAAACTTCGTGATATAAGAAGCAATCGGGATATGTTTCTCTACAAACAGGCTGATACTATTTCCAAAACCGAGCACAACAAGCGTTACGACAATCATTACAAGGAATGCCACCGTATAAAAGGTCGCCCGGATGCGAAGATAAAGATAGTTTCTCGTCTCCTGACTCTTGTAAATGCAGTTTAATCCTGCCGTCACAGCAAGAACCCCGCGCCCCGCAGACCACATTGCCACAAGAATCGTAATCGGAATGACCGCCGCCGATTGATTATATACCTGATTCACAATCGCAAGAATTGCAGGCGTAATGGAGTCCGGAACTACATTGGCGACCGCAGACATAATGTCCACCTTCGTCAATGGCGTATATCGCACCAATGTCAGGAGAAGCAAAATAATCGGAATCAAAGAGAGTACGAAAAAGAACGCTGACATTGCAGCGTAAGCGCCTGTGTGGTCGTCTGCATCCGACACCAGCAGTCGATTGATTCCCTTTCCTGCTTTTTTCAAAAATTCCTTCATGTGCTTCCTTCCTCTCTCTTAACTCATGAAATCATAACATGATTCCCTTTATTATTCAAGGTTTTCCCCCTTTTGTGCCGGATAATCTATTTTCTGATTTCTATCTCCTGGTAAAATGTCTCCAAGATTTCCCGATAAGTTTTTCCCTCTTTCGCCATCTCATTCGCTCCATTCTGGCTCATACCAATTCCATGCCCATATCCGCCGCCTTCTATGAGATATTCGCCCTTTCCTTTTCGGATTGTGAAAAACGCACTCGGCAGCAGCTCTTTGCTTTTCACTTTTTTCCCATCGTTTCTTTCTATTATATATCCGTCTCCACCAAGTGCCGAACGTATCTTATTTTCCGTATCTACCGTAACGCTTCCTTTGTCTCCCGTTGCTACGATTTGAAGCGCCACATCTCCCGCCCCTCGTTTTGTCACTTCTACATTCACCAAATTCCCAATCTCTTTTCCAGTGTTTTTTCGAATCAATTCCCCAAGTGTCTTTTCCGGAATACGCGCTTTCCAACG
This sequence comes from uncultured Lachnospiraceae bacterium, assembly GCA_905197485.1. Classification (GTDB taxonomy): domain Bacteria; phylum Bacillota; class Clostridia; order Lachnospirales; family Lachnospiraceae; genus Faecalimonas. Next base: position 34,455 of record CAJJYZ010000010.1, read on the forward strand.
GTACCAGGGAAGTTTTTTCTCATAGCACCCCGATTCTCCTTTGATTTCTCGCGTTTGCAAATAGGAATTCGCTTCGCTCGGCTGGCTTCCCCATGCTTGTGCAGACGTTGTCTTTCCGCAGGAGGTGGAAAAATAATATGTAGTAGCTACCTCTCCATGATGCCATACTTTCTCACCTGTCGTCTCATTGACCGCCTGAATCGTGTTCTCTTGTTCTTTGGAATTTCCGTATACCTGAAACGATACACTGTCATCCACATGTGCCTGATATTGTGGATATGCATAATCCCGCGTCTGCTTTTCCGCATAACTTCTGGCACAGACAGCCTGTGCTTTCAGTGCCTCCAAATGATACGACGCCGGCATTTCACTTGGTACAACCGCATAGAGATACTCTTCCAGCGGCAGCTCGTTCACAATCACGATTCCTTTCGACGATGAATAAAGCTCTATTTTCCCTCGATAAGACGGCGTTCCATACCCACGACTCAAAGAAGAAATTGTGACTTTCTCTTCCTTTTGTTTTGGTTCTATCACAATCTTTCCTTTTTGGAGCCTCTCGTCTTTCAAAGCAATGGAAAATTCTTCTCCTCCTCCATATTCTTTTACTTCCTCCCCGAAATGTACCACCAGTCCGCTATCTGCCCGAGTTGATACTTTCGAATGCTCCAGTTCTCGGAAACCATTGGTCTTTATTACCACACGAATAGAATCTGAAGGTGTTTTTTCTTCTTTTTCTCCCACCATCTCCTCCGGTTTTGCTCTTTTTCTCTCCTTTTCCTCCACACTTGTCATCAAACTTAACAGTCCGACCACTAATAAAGCGCTCAGTATCACTGCTATCAGAAGTGGAATCGGATATTCTTTTCTATTCCATCGCATCCTGATACCTCTTGTCCATACTTTTTTCTATACGTATGTCTGTCTCTTTTCATTTATTCCCGATTTCCGCGGAATCTCCTTCACCATCACCTGAAATATATTTTGTGACATAGAATAGGCTTCTGAAGGAATTTCCTATGGAACAAAGAATCTCGCTTGCGAGACTCTTGCGCCTGCGGCGGTCGCATATGCGACATCTACAGCTTACGCCGCAGTGCGCATCCTGCCGGAGGCTTTTTATGATATAGAAACGAAGTTTCCTATATCATAAAAAAGCAGCCGCATTGCTGCGACTGCTTTCATCTTTTGTATTGCCCAAAATGCCGGTTTCTGTATTTTGACTCCTAGCTTATGCTAGGTGGGCGACCGCATCTGCTTTTCTGTCTTCCCCTGCATAGTGAGGGCTTGACATATTACAGAGATATAGGAATCCCGTTTAAAGTAATGTAGGTTCAAAATAACAGAATTATCGAACATCCCAGGTTTTCTAAACCTATTATAGTATATTTACTTTCTTTTTTCAAGTAGCAATAATATCCTTCTTACAAATAGATACTCTGATTTTTCGATTTCCTGTTTCCCGTAATTTGCCCGGTACACAATATCCAAGAGCTTCTCTATTTCTTCTTTTTCCAATTGTGGACAATAGCTTCTGAATCCTTCTATGAAATCGGCATCCAGTTCCGCGTCTTTCGCAATCTTCTTTTCCAATGCCAGTCTTTCATAGATTTTATAGAACGCTTCCTTTGTCTTCTCCCGATAATCTTTTGGAATAAAATCGTTTTGCTTTCTTCTTCTCATACGGAAAATACATCCTGCTATGAGTATACCCACAATCAGAAGCAGACATACCATCCAGAGGTGAATCTTTTGTTCTTTGCCCTTCTCTTCCTCTTTCTTTCCGACTTCTTCTCCGTCTCCATCCTCTGTTTTTCCCTTTTCCTGGCTCTGTTTCTCCTGTTCCTCTTGCTCCGAAGCATGATTTTGAGATGGATTCTGAGATGGAGATTCTTCCGGTTTTTCCGGGGAAGTTGGCGGTTCTGTCGATTCGTTTCCCAAAGGCTTTTCCTGCCCTGTCAATTCCTCATCCACGACAATATCCCGACTCTCATACCCCGGTGTCGTCTCCTCCGGAATCCATCCTTTCCCGGGAACATAGATTTCCGCCCATGCATGCGCCGATTCCCCTGTTACTTCGGCAAGATAGGTTCCGTCCGTCTGTTTCACAAAATCACTCGGCCGCACGACATAGCCGCCGATATATCTGGACGGGATGTTCTTCATACGGAAAAGCAAGACTGCAGTCGTGGCAAAATGTGTACAATACCCTTTCTTCTTGTCAAAAAAGAAGTATTCGGCAAAATCTTCTTCCTCCGGAGTTTTCCCCGGGTTCAAAGAATAGGAAGCCGTATCCGATAAAAGCTGTGCAATTTCAATCGCAACCCGCTCCGGAGCCGTCTGAAAAATCTCCCGATTCACAACTTCCCCGAATGATTCCTTGATATTTTGTGGAACTTCTACATACTTTTTTTGCACTTTTTCTGTGTATTCGGAATCCCTTTTCTTCCACTCCTTTGGAATCTGTTCCTCTGATGGATAGGCGTGATACCGATACTTCCGGTTTGCTTTTTTATTGTGGATTTCCACCTCTCCTGTCTCAAAGGAAAACCTTCGTTCCGAAGACCGTCTCCACGCGTGCCCTGTGTAGTCCTCTCCTACAAATCCACGTATGTATAAGTTCTCTTCCGGCTTTTCTTCACTTCTTACTTCTAGCTGCACTTCCGTATCTTGTTCCAGCCCGCTATACGCTCCAAGCCTTCCGTCTGACACCCCTCCGGTTGCCTTATCCTCATCATTTTTCTTCCACAATCCATTACGAATCTTCTCTTCCCAGAATATTTCCACTTTCTTCTCAAACGACTCTCTTCCTTCAAGAATAGGCTTCAACGGTTCTGACAAAAGTGGGATTCCGATTCCAAAGGCAACGGCTGCAACGCAAAGTCCAAACGCCGCTCCTTGCAATGTACCTGCCTGGTGATGCCTTCCGGTTTTCCCACACATCATTCCAATGAACGACACAAGAAATAAAATCAGCGTCATCCGATTCGGCACCATTCCCACGAGAAACGGTAAGGAGAACATAACCGCCAGAATTCCTACACCATACCGACATTTCTTACAGGCGGCAATCATCCATACTGCTGCGAATACGAACAGAAGAAAGAAGAAGAGAAGCCCCCATGTCTGCTCACTCATTTTCACATTCTCTGCGTATCTTCCTTCTTGAAAATACACGCACAACTGCACCCATATCGTCTTGCAAAGATATTGAAAGCTTTCCCAAAGCCGCATCCTCCCCACAAGAAGCAGAATGCACTCTCCCAAAAAGGTGATTTTCAGGAAATCCCAACCGGAAAATTTCTTCTTATATAAAAGAACAAACAGGCAGCAGAGATATAGCCCTGCAAACGGATAAAACACACTTGCTTTGTAAGTAACGGAAAACGCATCACAGACAGAATAAAGCATTGCCATCGATGCAACGCATGTGAAAAAGAATACATAGATTATTTCCGCAATTCTTCCTTTTTTCATCTGCACATTCCCCTATACAACGATTTCTACCGTTTCAAAAAATGTCTCCATCTCCTCTTGTTTTATCCGCATAACTTCTTCTTGATTTACTCTTACCGTCAAGTCCGTTGCGATATGGAGCAGCGTAGAATACGTATCGCTCTTATAAGCATACCGATAATACTCTTCCACGTTCTTTTCAAGGCTCTTCTCCTCAAACTGCAATAGTTTCAACAGAAAGGCGTGAAAATCTTCTTCCTTTCGAATAAGCATTCTTTGAACCTGTCCATTCCTTCTGTTCTGCCACGCCATGTAATGCGGACATTCCAGACGAAGGAGCGCTGTAGAAAAGGAGACAACCATTTCCAAAAATGCTTCCATGCTTTCTCTTCCCTCCCCGCCTTCCAGGAGAATCACAACCGCGGCTCCCAGGGGATAACTGAATTCTTTAATATATAGTTCCTGTTCCTTCGCGCTTAACTTCCAGTGTACTTTCTGCAGCCGGTCTCCCGCTCTATATTCTCTTACCTCATAGATTTCCGCAGTATCGTCTCCGCTTCGGTCTTTTGCATAGGATTCTCCGTCTATCGGAAACCACTTTGTCCGATTACTGACAACAAGATTCATCGGATATGGTTTCGGCATCACCATGATTTCCGTCCGCTCTTTACAGTTTCTTCTGACCGCTAAGAATCCCAAGCAGTCAAACACCTTGAAGTCTGTAATCCCAACCTGAAGCTTCCCACAGACTTCTGCACTCTGATGCAAAGACAGCATTTCTCCTTTATGCGGCAGAATCTGTATCCTTTGCTTTTTCATCTTCCGGATTCCGGACAAGGATTGAACAGAAACCCGAAGTTCCAATAGAGCAGGAATCCAACCGTTGTTCACAACCCGAATCTGTACCGGAATCTCTTCTCCCCGCTCTGCCGTATCCGCATGCTGTTCCATTTTCACCGCTATGTTTCTCCCGGCAAGCCATGCAAGCCCCATGCAAAGAAACGGAAATACGATTTCTCCTGACAGAAGCCATATGCTTTCCTGCCACCGATACATGATTCCCAAATATATGGTCAAAACCATCATTCCTACATAGAGTAGTATCTTCATATTCCTCCCTGCCTTATCTGTGTTTCGGCGTTGGTTCCTTCACTTTTTCCATGATTTCTTCTATCAAATCCTGCACTTTGACATGATTCAGTCTCGCCTTCGCATTCAACTGAATTCTATGTCTTGCCACATTTTCGAAAATTGCTTTCACATCCTGCGGAATGCAGTACTCCCTTCCGTCTAAATATGCCATTGCCTTCGCCATCTTGGAAAGCGCAATCATTCCTCTCGGACTAATTCCCATCTCAATCATCGGATGATTTCTCGTTTCAGTCACCAGTTCTCCCATATAGCGATAAATTGCATCGTGAATATACACCTCTTCCACTTCCCTTTGTAAGAGCAGAAGATACTCGGCGGTAATAATCGGCCGGACATTGTCCAGCAGATTCCCTGTTTGATTGCCTTTTACAATCTCAATCTCATACTTCATATCCGGATATCCAATCGTCAGACTAATGAAGAATCTGTCCAACTGAGACTCCGGCAGCATCTGTGTTCCTGAGGAACCGATTGGATTCTCCGTTGCAATCACATGAAACGGTTTCGGGACTTCTCTTGTCACCTTATCAATCGTTACTGTTCCTTCTTCCATGACCTCCAAAAGCGCCGACTGCGTCTTCGGTGAAGTCCGGTTTATCTCGTCTGCCAGAAGCAGGTTACACATAACGGCGCCCGGCTCATAATAGAATTCTCCGCGGTTCTTATCATACATTGAAAATCCCGTAATATCCGCCGGCAAAACATCCGGTGTAAACTGTACGCGGTTCTGCTTCATTCCCATACTCTTCGCAAAAGAAAGAGCCAGCGTCGTCTTCCCCACGCCCGGAATATCCTCAATCAAAATATGTCCACCGGCTAAAATCGCAGCAAGAACCTTCTTCACACAATCGTCTTTCCCGATAACCGCTTTCTTCACTTCTTCCATAATCATCTGCGCTGTCTGCGTGTACTGTGCCATCCATTTTCCTCCTACTCCGAATAGAACGGACACCGTTCCTTAATACACTGGTTATTCTGTTCTACCCAATCACAAAGAATTGTCTCCGGCTTTTCCAGTTCAATGCCAAACTTTTCTTTTATAAAATCAATGGCTTCAAGAATCGCAACGCGGGAATTTCTCTTGCAGCAGCGCGGTCCTCCAATCTTCGCCTCTCTTGCCAGAACGTGGGATGTCATCTCGTTACACCATCCCCATGACTCCGTAGCCAGAGGATTGGAGCCTGTCAGAATCGAAATACAGATTCCGGTACTGACGGCAGCCCCACAGCTTCCCCACAAACCACAGATACCTCCCGGCACCTGACGTCCGCGCTTTTGCATCTCCACTAAGGCTTCCGGAAGGTCTACTTCCCCACCCGCATTTCTGAATGCCGTCAAAAGACTTGCGCCGACTAAAACATGATGTTCCGGTCCATGCATATGGCAAAATGGTAAGTTCATCAACTTATGTAAGATTTCAATCGGATTCTTTGAATCCTCATTGAGACAAGTTCCAAGAAAACTGTCCATCCCCGACATATGACATTCACTGCACACATAATGTCCATCCGCACATCGGCAGTTACTCATTTCCACCTTCTTACAAAGTGCACATTCCATCTGCTCTGCCGTATCCAAATAGACTAATGGTTGTCCACAAATTAAACATTCTTCGTTCTGTTTCTGATTCATTATTGTTTCCTCTCTTTTCCAGGTATAAATCCTTTTTGATTTTCACATCAATTCTTCTACCATGTGGATTACTCCTATTTATTTTCTCTCATAACCTTACATGGATTTCCATATGCCACCACATTACTTGGAATATCTTTTGTCACTACACTTCCCGCACCAATCACTACATTATCTCCAATCGTAACACCTGGCATAATAATCACACCCCCTCCAATCCAGACATTATTCCCGATAGTAACCGGAGCCGTCTGAGTTTTACAAAATTCAAATGAGCCATCTTCTTTTGGCTCTCCAAATCGGTCAATTGCATTTGTCGGATGAAACGCTGTATAAATCTGCACATTCGGCGCAATTAGGGCATTATCTCCGACGCGTATAATATTGTCATCCAAAAAAGTGCAATTCCAATTCACTTCACAGTTGTTTCCAAAATAAATATTATTTCCATAATCCGCATAAAACGGCGCCGTTATCCAAAGATTCTTTCCTTTCCCACCCAGCAGTTCATTTAAAATCCGTTCTTTTTCCTCCGCATCTGCGGAATCTGTCCGATTATAATCTCTCGTCAAATCCTTAGCTTTATGCCATTGTTTCAATAATTCCGGGTCTCCGCAATCATACAGTTCTCCAGCCAACATTTTTTCTCTTTCTGTCATAATCAATTCCTCCAAATTATATACTGCATTCAAATAAAAACATTTCACATTTATCGTCAACCGCAAGTTCTTTTGCAAAAGACGAATATGTTTTTACATCCTTAAATCCTATTTCTTCCAGATATTTTTCCATCTCACCAAAGGTATAGAGATACGTTTGAAAATCCATCTCTTCTCGCTCTAATAATCTCTCTCCTTGATACAACTCATAAATTCCCGGCGAAAACTGTATATGCTTTTCTTCATCATAATAGTTCTTGCTTTTTAAAATTAAGTCGAAGCCTTCTTTTGTCTTCGCCGAAGCAGTGATTTCATACTTTTTATCATCTGGACATCTGTCAGCCATCGTCTCTACAGCAAACACCAGTTTCCCTTTCGGCATCAGAAATTCTTTTAATCTCTTCAATATCTTTTTACAAAGTTCGATATCAGTAAATAAGGAAACAGAGCCGGATGAGATAAAAATATAATCATAGTTTTCTTCCGGTTCATACTCTAAAATATCTTCTTGAATCATATCTGCATCCGGTGCCTTCTCCTTCAATTTTCCCAACATCTCTCCGGATAAATCCATCCCAGAAATGTGATATCCTCTTTCATAAAGCGGTACAAAGAAACGTCCGCTTCCGCATAACGCTTCCAATATTTTCATATCCTTTGTCGCATAAGATAGGTAAAATTCCAATTCATCTTCCGGCACTTTCTCATGTAAAAGCTCATACATTTCCGTACACAAACTCCCATAATAGTTTTGTCTAACTTCATTATTTCTTTTCATATACAATAGCGGATACGGATTCCCTTGCTCGTCAAGTTCTGTTCGTTTATAAACTGCAAATCCCATATGCTCATAGAATCCTCTCGCCAGAGGATTCTGTTCGTTGACGGCAAGTTCTTTTATCTCATGCTTCTCCATACCATATTGCAGTAAATTTTTCCCGATTCCTTGTCCTCTGCTTTCATTTGAAACAAATAACATTTCAAGCATTTTCTCCGCTACTCCCATAAAGCCTACTGGATTTCCATTCTCATCTTCTGCGACAATCAAAACCGGTACACCGTTCAAGGCTTCCGGTACATACCGCTTAATACCGTTTATCTCATCATTCGATAAAAATAAATGTGTTGCCCGTACAGAGCTTTCCCACACCTCTAACAGTTTCTCAATTAATAATGGTGTTCTATCTTTTATTTCTATAATCTTCACTCTGTTATCTTCCATAGATTCTATTCCTTTTCTCCTAATTTCTCCAACGTATCTCTTCTGATTTCTTCTCTTAATTCTTTTAGATATTCTGAAAATTCCACCTTATCGTCTGCATAAGTTTTATTCAATTCATATTCTTTCGGAATCCAAGTTGATAAATCAGAGATATTATGCTGAACAAGAGCCTCTAAGCTATCAATCGCCTTATATACTTTTGCTTCCATTGTTTCTCTCTGTTTCATTTCCTCATACAACAAACGAATTTCTTCCGAATAACATCCTGGTAATGATTCTATCCAACGATATAAAAATTTTTCTTCTATCAATTCATGGTCTTCATTCTTTTCAAATGTTGGAATATCCCCGGTAAAAGCCTCCCCCAAATCATGTATGATACACATTTTTATGACTTTATCCATGTTTACTTCTTTTAACTCATCTTTCAAAAAATATGCCATCAAAGTCATCATCCAACTATGTTCTGCAACACTCTCATGTCTGCCTTTTCTAGTATAACAATGTCTTGTTGTATCTTTTAATCTCTCTGCTACATTTAATACATCTAACAATTTTCTTGGCTCCATACGAGTCCTCCTACACTCTCTTCGCAATTTGCAATGCAATAAACAGCTTGTCAAGATTATGATTTGCAGCAGACAAGCCATCCGTTTCATACCTTCCTTCTATGAGTACATCTCCTGCAACAAGAAAATCATATACTTCAAATCCATAAAAATCACAAACCGCCTGAATTCCTGCTATCTCCATTTCTACCGCAATACATCCTTCTTCTTTTCTCTTGTTTACAAGATTTACGGTTTCCCGAAGCATACAATCCGTAGTCCATACTTTTCCCTGAACATAGGGTAACTTCAATTCCGAAAAAATTCCGGCTAATTTATCCGCATTTTTTATCTTTATATAATCCTTAGGCTTTGCAAAATAGTACGACAAACCTTCTCCTCTATATGCCTGCGTCGGAATAATAAACTTATTATTTGTCACTTCTCTGTTCAGGCTTCCGCACGAGCCAAACACAATAAATTTCGAAGCTCCTGTCAAGTGATTAACATCAGCGATGGTTCCTCCCGCAAGAGCAGAACCAATCGGTGTGAGGTAGAATGCAATTGTCTCTTCTTCATATTCGAATGCCCAGACTGCTATATTGCCATTACACGCACCTACTTCCGCTATCTGTTTACATTCAAAATTGTTGAGTATGTATTCATATATTATTTTTGAAAAGATAAGAATACATTTTTCGACTAAATATCTCTTTTCCCCATAAAAACTTTCTAACCTTACAATAGGTTCACTGTTTACGTCATATGAATCAATAATCATTTCCTTCCCTTCCTCTCATTACTGTGCACATACTTATAAAACAAATTTTCTCTGTTTTACTTAATGCCTCTTTCTAAAAACAATCGCTCCTATCACGAAAAGAATCATCCCTGCCAAAAGTAACTGAGCCGGAGTATTTTCATTTACTCTTCCTGCAACAAATACAGAAGTCGGACCATCCACTCCGCCAATAACAGAAACCGATACAGATTTTTTCAACTTTACAGCAATACCAACAACGGATAAAAGAATCCCAAATATTCCCATAATCATTCCAGCCATTTTCTTCATACTTTCTTTCACAGTTACACCTCCAAACTGTTTTTATCCGCGAAATCTTGTTTAAATTATATCATTAAATAGCCTGATTTCATAGTTTTAAAGTGATAAAATATTATTCGAAATTCCTTTTATGCAAATGTATATTTCTTATACAAAGCGTTTTCTAATAAGCCGAAATTTTCTTAAAATTTATCAGAAAAAAACGACAGATTACTCTGCCGCCCTTTTCCAAAACTAAATTTTATTTCAAACAATCAATCTCTTCCTGCAGATTCTTTAAAAACTTCCCCGCGTGGGCGCCATCCATCTGCGTATGATGAAATTGAAAGGAAATCGCCAACTCATAGCGAAACCATTTCTTTTTATACTTTCCCCAAATGATAAACGGATTATTGAAAATACCACTATTCATCCCAACCGCGCCATCGATTTCCGTATCAATAATCGCCGATGTTCCGATAACCATACTATCGCCAGATAAGTCTCTATCCTCGCATGTTCTTGCAACATGCGAAGTATATCGCAAATACTCTTTATTATATAATTCCAAGTCTTCCACATATAAAATGTCACAGGAATTTATTTCTCCGTCTTTATTCTTTACAATCGTGTTGACCGCAATCCTATCATATTGCATCAGCTTATCACCGACAGGAAGAATGTAAAATTCTTTGACACTCGCAGCCGCTTTCCCAATGCAATAATCAAGAAGCATATTGAACTTCATACGTCTTTTTTTGCTGACTTTTATCAGATTCGTCACATCCAACGTCTTAAAAAAAGTAACCATCGGATTCGGCGCTTTCATCCAGAGTTCATATGCCGAAGCTCTTGTCGTGTCTTGTGGTTGAACCTCTTTTACCATTCTGTCTCCTCCCTATCCTTATCTTCACTCATCATTTCCTTGTCCATTCAGCCACTCGACACCACCGTTATCATCTGCAATATATCCGTCAAGGCTCATTGCGATAAATAAATTCAATTTTCTCATACCTTTTCCTCCGCCAAAGATAAGTCTATTTCAATAATCTATATGTTTCGTCTGCAACCGGCTCACACCACTCATTGGATATCTCTTCTCCTGGCACTTCAATTGCTAGCTGAGAAAACCATTCATCCGGTGCAGCACCATGCCAATGCTTCACTTCTGCCGGAATATTGATACAGTCGCCTGGCTTCATTTCTATGACATCTTTGCCTTCTTCCTGATAATATCCTCTTCCGGCAACACATATCAGTATCTGTCCTCCGACACTTTTTGCATGATGAATATGCCAGTTATTTCTGCATCCCGGTTCGAAGGTTACGTTAAAAATTCCAACCTGAGAAGTAGAGAGCGGTGCGAGAAAACTTCTTCCTGAAAAATACTGTGCAAATTTATTGTTTGGTGCACCGATTGGAAACACCATCTCTTTTGCATGAGCACGCATTGCTTCTTCTTCGTATGGCAATTCTCCTTCACCTACTTTCCACACTTCTTTCGCAAGATTAAAAACGGCCCATGCCTTTGGCCATCCGGCATAAAATGCGACATGCGTAATCACCGCAGCAATCTCTTTTTGTGTCACACCATGATTTTTGGCATTTTGCAGGTGATATTTTAAAGAAGAATCCGTAATACCTGAAGCCATCAAGGCAACTACTGTAATAATACTTCTTGTTTTTACATCGATATCCTGATTATTCCAGTTTTCACCAAAGAGCACGTCATCATTAAAATGTGCAAACTGTGGTGCGAATCCGCCAAGCGCATTTCGTCCTGCTGTCTGTTCTATTTTCTCCATATTCTGTATACCTCCATAATTTACAATTTATAAAGTTCTCACCCATTCACTGACTTCCTGTTTGTTTCCGCGATTTAACAGTCTTCCTTCCACAATAACTGCATCTGGTGCAGATGGCTGCAATTCTTTTACGGTGTTACCAAATCCACTTCCACCGGATGTTGCAAAAAGCACGATTTTTTTGCCGCTGAAATCATGGGCTTCCAAAAATGTATTGATGATTGTCGGAGCCACATACCACCAGATTGGAAATCCCAAAAGTATTTCATCATAAGCGCTCATATCTATCTCTTTCTCCATAATCTCCGGTCTATATTTCTTATCACTCATTTCGATACTGCTCCGAGATTTTTTATCCATCCAATTAAGGTCAGCTTTTGTATATGGAATCTTCGGCTCAATTTCAAGTAAATCAGCTTTTGTCTTCTCTGCAATAATCTCTGCTGCTTTTTTTGTTGTTCCACTTGCACTGAAAAATGCGACTAATTTTTTGCTCATAATACTAAATTCCTTTCTTTTCGAATTCTACTAAAAAATAGATGTATAATATTTACATTTATCTTACACATCTATTTTAGGCTCAATTACTTCAATATGTCTAATGCTTATATTGCATCTTATTTTATGTCTGAAAAGCATGAATTTCCTCAATCATTTTACTGGCAGCCTGGGAATATGGGATATTTCGTCTCCAGGCAATTACTGTGCTTGTTGTAATTTCAGGAGAAATTCTTCGCTGTACAAGAATGTCTTCCCTCCAATACTTTGCGACACCTTCAATAGATACCGGATAACCCAGTCCATTTGCAGCCATGACTCCTGCATTCGTTCCAAGATTACTCGTAAAAGCAATCTGGAGTTTAGAAAAATCTTTTCCAAACCAATTGGCAAGTTCACTTTGAATGTTCATTCTTTCAGGCAGAATTAATGGTTTCCCAATAAGGTCTTCCTTTTTTATAAACTCTCTTTCTGCCAACGGGTCATCCGGTCGCATTCCGACACACCAGTGGTCAGAGTCTGTAATTCGAATATAATCCAACCCTTCTGTATCCACCGGCTCCAAGAATAATGCGATGTCTACAAGTCCTTTATTCATCAACTCATACACTGTGTCTGCTGTTGCAGTATGAAGCACAATCTGAACAAGCGGATATTTTTCTTTATATCTTTTACATATCCTCGCCAATGTTTCCACTGCCGCAAATTCACCGCATCCAATGGTTATAGTGCCTTCTACAACATCTTCTTTTCCCTTCAGTTCCTCCAGCGTTTTTTCCTCAAGATTCAGAATCTCCAAAGCGCGTCTTTTTAATAGCATCCCCTCGTCTGTAAGAGAAATCTTCTTTCCATTTCGAATAAACAATGTTATCCCAAGTTCCTCTTCAAATGCCGCCATTTATCTAGATAGCGTTGGCTGTGTGATATGTAATTGTTCTGCTGCTTTTGTAAAGTTTTGTTCTTTTGCTACTGTCAAAAAATAGCGTAATAATCTTAATTCCATATATTTTTATCCCTACAACTTCTAATTCTGCTGTCTCATATAAACTAAAATCGAGATTCATTACGATTCTCTGCTTCTTTTCCAAAGCGTAACCCACCCAAAGACACATCCACCTGTGGCAAGTGCAAAAATCCATGATGAAACGAATCCCCATATCACTACACCATTACATACTCTTTTTCTCCGGTGCTTTCATCCAGCCTTTCCTCCCGAATCACAAATCCTTCCCTTTGATAAAATCGTACCGCTCTTTCATTTTTCTCATATGCGCTTAAATACAAACTTTCCTTTCTCTCCTTTACAAAATCAAGCAAGCGTTTCCCGATTCCCTGCGACTGCGCTTCCCAAGCCACAAAAATTCCTTCAACATAATCTCCATTCATCCCTACAAAACCTTGGATTCTCCCTGTACTTTCGTACACATAAATTTCCGCCTGCAAAAACATCTCCTTAACCATTTGAAAATGATTCTGCCAATACTGTGCCGAAATAAAATCATGCGCTTTCATATTCGTATCAAGCCAAATCTTTGCGACTTCTTCCAAATCTGTTTTTTCAAATTCCCGAATCATAATACTCCTCCCTCTTCTGTAAAATAGTAGTCCTAAAGTCTTGATTAGATAACCATTATCAGCGTTCCGATTCCAATCAATGCACATCCTACCAAAGATTTTGTCGTAAATTCTTCATGCAGAAATACAAAGGCAAGAATCAGAGTAATCACAACGCTCAGTTTATCTATCGGAACAACTTTCGAGGCTTTTCCTATTTGCAAAGCTTTATAATAACACAACCATGAAGCCCCTGTTGCCAAGCCGGATAGAATCAAAAACGTCCAACTCTTTTTATTAATGTTTGAAATACCACCTTGTGCATGTGTAAGGAACACCATCCCCCACGCCATAATCACTACAACAACTGTCCGAATTGCCGTCGCCAAGTTCGAATTTACTCCTTCAATTCCTATCTTCGCCAATATAGAAGTCAGCGCTGCAAATACTGCTGAACCCAATGCAAATACAAACCACATCTTCTACTCCTCCACAAAACCAAATTAGATATGAACTTTATACCAGTAAAAATGATTCTTCATCCGCCTGCTTAATACAAAATACTACACACCACTCAACATCGCCTTGAAAAGGTTCAAAGTGCAAAGCCGACGCCGCAACATGGATATTCCCCTGCACCTCATCTTCCACCACAATCGATACCGGCCCAGAATCCGTCCCTATCACAGTATCGCAAAAAGCTAAGTCATTCTCCTCTTCCATCGCTGTAATCTCGCGTACATTATCTCCATCGGCAGAATCCATCACCAGAATATCCTCCATTGGTTCCGGAGAAATCGTATAGCTCATCTCAATGAAATGCGTTGGGAAAATCCAGCGCCCGGAACGCCTCCTGCTTCTCGGCATCCTTTGTTGTTTCAATTCCTTCATAGTCAATATATATTTTCTTCCATTAAAAGGATGCGAAAACTGAAAAGAATCACCCTTTGCACACACTTTAAAATGAACTCCTGGAACTTTCACCGCTTGCGGTTTCATTGTGATAGAAAGAGTCCTGATTTCAGAGCTATGTTTTCTTTCCCATGGAAACGTCCATCTATAAATCACCCATCCACAGGATTTATCCAGTCTATAGTGTTCTGCCATCTCTATCGCTATTTCCTCTGACGCTGACATTTCATCCGATAAATACGGACTAAAACTTACGGAACATCCCTGCGTACTTTCGAATACTTGTCCATTTAATTCTAAACATGGTCGAAATTCAAAGCAAAATGGATTCTCTAAATCTATCTGCATCTGTCGTTCACGCGTAAGTTGTTCATAGAAATGATGAAACCGCTCCGTATTCTCACTCAAACACCACTTTTTTATGAAACTTTGGATTCTTTCCACATCAATTTGCATACAGAAATCAATTATCAATTCCTTATTACGAGAGTAAACCGCTGGAATCACCCAATGATAACCTGCCCAATCGAATTGCTTATCTTGTAAGCATTTCTCCATTCTCAATGTTTTAAATCCTTCATACATCCTTTAATTATACACGTCCTTCATAATATGTTTTTGCAAATATTCGCGGAACTCCTCATATTAGATTAGCAAGTCAGTTTTTGTATTATTATAAATTACAAAAGATACATATCTTCTAAAACTTGTAATGCTTCATCCACTTCCATGTCAAGTCCGATGTTTTTCATTATTTATATTTGCCTTTCTTAATAAACTCCCACAACACTTCGGCAAATTCTTCAAATCGATTTTCAATCAATAATATCATATCAATATCTCTAGTAGCACGAAAGTCAAGATTTTCCTTATTCATCAAGATATCACACGCCGTACCGCCGATAATTGTATAACAATCTTCATATCCTTTAAACTTTTCTTTCAGAGTTTCCAATCCTATTACCATATATATTTCTCCATAACCTCTTCCATCTGCATTTCAACTCGTTCATCATCCGTTTCTTTAAAGCTTTCTGCCAACGACACGATATCTACAAGCCCATTTCTTGCGTAAACCAGTGGATTATACTTCCATAATTCAATTTCTACATAGTTGCACTCTGCTATCAGTTTCGGTTCAACAATATATTCTTGGGGGATATCCTTTATCCTTTTTTTATCCATCGCATAAACTATATGTTTCGGATAATTCAGTAGACTCTGTTTTGCAAGTGCTGTTTCTCCTGCAACAGGCAGATTCATATCAAAATGCCTGCTATCCACATATATTCTCTTCTGGACAGGTGACTGCAAATATTCACTCGAAAGTTGGTATAATCCTCTTCCATTATCAACCGCCTCAACTATTTTACGTGTCCCGTCTTTTCGTGTTTTCAATAAACCAATCTCTTGTAATTCCTGAACAGCCCTACTTATCCCCATCGCTGACATTTCAAGACACTTCCCCAATTCTAACTGACTTTTTGCTTCGCGTTTCTTTAAATATATGAAATACAAAAGAAGAAACTGTGCCATTGCAGATATTTTTTCAACTTTTTTTCTCTTTCCGGCACAAAATTCTTTTAAACATATGCCAAACTCCGGCACATAAAACTGAGAATACGGTACGATAAAAGAAATCCTGCTGTTAATTAACGCATTTCTTTGATAGGTAGAAACCACGTCCAGCCATAATACAACCTGCATACCAGAATACTTCTCAATTTCTTCCATTTCTTTTTTAAAAACAGAAACATTAAAATTATCAGAAGTATTTTTCATCAATATACTCCTCATATCTCCGAAATTAATCACAAAGTATTCTTTTTTATTTCTTAAGTATAGCGGTAATCTGTTCTTTCCATCCCATTCTTTTATTTTAACAGACAATCCAAATATATCGGCTAAATATTTATCCATAAAACACCTTTTAACATTTTTATTTTATATTATCACATCATTTGTTAGCATTCAATATTTTTGTTATTTTATACTTGTTACAAGATTCCAAATAATAAATGTACACTATTTTCTCATTATACCACAAAACGGGAAACTGCTTCTTCTGCAATTTCCCGTTTCCGTTATTTTTTCTATCTCTTAGAGCTGTGGTCCTGCTGGTACTAATGCTTTACCATGCTCATTTCCTTCGTATTTTGCGAAGTTCTTAATGAATCTTCCTGCAAGGTCTTTTGCTTTTTCATCCCACTCTGCTGCATCTTTGTATGTATCGCGTGGGTCAAGGATTGCAGGGTCAACACCTGGAAGTTCTGTCGGTACTTCGAAGTTGAAGTATGGAATCTTCTTCGTTGGTGCGTTTAAGATATCTCCGTTTAAGATTGCGTCAATGATTCCACGAGTATCTTTGATGGAGATACGTTTTCCTGTTCCGTTCCATCCTGTATTTACAAGATAAGCTTTCGCTCCGCTCATTTCCATTCTCTTAACGAGCTCTTCCGCATATTTTGTCGGATGTAACTCTAAGAATGCCTGACCAAAGCATGCGGAGAATGTTGGTGTAGGCTCTGTGATTCCACGCTCTGTACCTGCAAGTTTTGCTGTAAATCCAGAGAGGAAGTAGTACTGTGTCTGCTCCGGTGTAAGAACAGATACCGGTGGCAATACTCCGAATGCGTCTGCGGATAAGAAGATAACGTTCTTAGCTGCAGGAGCTGCGGAAACCGGACGTACAATTTTCTCAATGTGGTTGATTGGATAAGATACACGAGTATTCTCTGTTACGCTCTTATCTGCAAAATCAATCTTTCCGTCTTTATCTAATGTTACGTTCTCAAGAAGAGCATTTCTCTTGATTGCGTTGTAGATATCCGGTTCAGATTCTTTGTCGAGGTTGATTACTTTCGCATAGCATCCACCTTCAAAGTTGAAGATTCCGTTATCGTCCCATCCATGCTCGTCGTCACCGATTAAGAGACGTTTCGGGTCTGTGGAAAGTGTTGTCTTACCTGTTCCGGAAAGTCCGAAGAAGATTGCTGTATTCTCGCCGTTCATATCTGTGTTTGCTGAACAGTGCATAGAAGCAATTCCCTTAAGTGGAAGGTAGTAGTTCATCATAGAGAACATACCTTTCTTCATCTCTCCGCCGTACCATGTGTTAATAATCACCTGCTCGCGGCTTGTGATGTTAAACATCGCTGCTGTCTCAGAATTCAGTCCTAATTCTTTATAGTTCTCTACTTTTGCTTTGGAAGCATTGTATACGATAAAGTCAGGCTCAAAGTTTTCAAGCTCTTCTTCTGTAGGCTGAATGAACATATTCTTTACGAAGTGTGCCTGCCATGCAACTTCCACGATGAAACGGATTGCCATACGTGTGTCTGCGTTTGCTCCGCAGAATGCGTCTACTACGAAAAGTCTCTTGTTAGAAAGCTCTTTTAATGCGATTTCTTTACAAGCATCCCATGCTTCCTGTGAAGCCGGATGGTTATCGTTCTTATATTCGTCAGATGTCCACCATACAGTGTCTTTAGAATTCTCGTCCATAACGATGAATTTGTCTTTTGGTGAACGTCCTGTATAAATACCTGTCATTACGTTGACTGCGCCGAGTTCACTTTCCTGACCTACTTCAAACCCTTCTAATTCCGGTTTTGTCTCTTCCTCGAATAATACTTCATAAGAAGGATTGTACACAATCTCTGTAGTGCCTGTAATTCCATACTTAGTTAAATCGATTTTTGCCATCTTTATCAACCTCTCTTTTCAAATTTAATGTTCTGTTCAACATTTGCATTCATTATCACATTTTTTTCACAATAAGTCAATAGTGAATTTTTTAACAATACCATTTTTGTACTAAAATTTATACAAAATGCCTCTCAACTCGTTTTGCGTGATTACGAATGTTTTTCCTTCCTGAAAAGAATAAACATCAATGCGCTCACCGCCATCAGGATTGGATAGAATAAATATGGCATGATTGCAAATGGTGTCAGCCCGGTAAGGGAGGCCGCCGATAGAAGCTGGGCGCCGTAAGGGATGATTCCCTGTCCTACGGAAGTGAAGATATCAAGCAGGGACGCAGAGCGTTTCGCATCAATATCAAACTCGTCGCAGATTTCTTTTGCAATCGGTCCGGTCATGACAATCGCTACCGTATTGTTGGCGGTACAAGCGTCTACAAGAAGAGAAAGTCCCGCGATTCCAAGTTCTCCGCCTCTTCTCCCTTTGATATTTTTCTTAATCAGATTCAAAATAAACTGGATGCCGCCGTATTCCTTTACGAGAGATACGATACACGCAACCACAATAGAGATGACTGTGATATCATACATCCCTGTCACTCCGCCACCGATTGCTGTGAAAATCTCCCCGACAGCCAACGCGCCTGTCGATACGCCTACGATAACCGATAAGACGATTCCCGCAAGCAGTACAAGAAACACGTTGATTCCGATGAGCGCTCCGATAAGAACAACAACATACGGAAGAATCTGCCAGATGTTATAGTCCAGATTGCCGCTAATCTGATATTTTCCATCCATCGTAATGACAAGGAAAATCAGAATCGTAATGACTGCCGCCGGAAGGACGATAAAAAAGTTCGCTTTGAACTTATCTTTCATCTCACATCCTTGCGTTTTTACCGCCGCAATCGTCGTGTCGGAAATCATAGACAAGTTATCCCCGAACATGGCTCCACACACAACCGCGCCGATACAGACTGCCATCGGGAAATTGGTTTTCTCGCTGATTCCCACCGCAATCGGAGCCAGCGCCGCAATCGTTCCCATAGACGTTCCCATGGACACCGAGATAAAGCATCCGATGACAAATAAGCCGACAACCGCAATGTTGGATGGCAAAATAGACAGCCCAAAGTTTACCGTACTGTCCACGCCTCCTGCCGCCGTCACCGCCCCGGAAAATCCTCCGGCACACAGGAAAATCAGACACATCGTAATGATATTCTCATCTCCCACTCCTTTTGAGATAATCTGAAGTTTCTCCCCAAAACTTACGTTTCGATTCTGCATAAACGCGACAAATAATGCAATCAAAAATGCTACGATAGCCGGCATCGCATAGAAATCTCCCGTCAAGATTCCGGCTCCTAAAAAGATAACTAAAAATACACCGATTGGCAATAATGCAATCGCTCTTCCTTTGTTCTTCTCCATCCCATTCCTCCTTCTTTTGTTTTAAAAAATATCCCGAATTTTCTTATAATCTTTTCCCAATTCTTCCTGCATCACGTCCTGGAACATCCCCGCATTTTTGTAAAAATACAGGTCATGACGGACACATTCCGCCGCCATGCCTACCATCGGCTTCGATTTTGTAAAAATCACTTCCGCGGCATTTTCATTTAGAATCTGGCCGAATACTACTTTTTCCCCATCTGATACAAGGGTAATGAATCTTCCGCCCATTTCTTTTTTCTTTTCTTCCAGCATTCCATGACGGCTGTAGTGTTGAAATGGAAGTTTTATTTTCTCATCTTCGCTGAAATACACGATTCCAATGCGGATGCCTCTTTCTTCCGCTTCCAGAAGCTCTTCTTGAATCTGTGGCAAATCCTCTTCCCACACTTGAATCAAGAGCTCTTTTTCTGCATGTTGAATCAGATTCCGGCACTTCGCAAATACGTTTTTATATTCCCGAATATGCCAGATATATTCCAAATCCGTCTCCGTCTCATAGTCGCTCAATGTATTTTCCAAATCGGAAAGCGTCTCTTCCGCTTCTTTCCGCATTCTTTCCGAGATTTCTTTCACCGGAACCGCCGCGTACTGATTTCCCGCATCCCCTTCTGAAAACCTCACGAATCCTTTCGTCACAAGAGACTCGAGCACATTATATATTTTCGAGCGCGCCACGCCAGACACCTTGCTTACTTCATACCCCGAGATACTTCCATGTCTGATTAAAGCAAGATAGGCCTTGCTTTCCGCATCAGTCAGGCCTATCTTATGTAACAACTGTGTAATTTCTACCATGGCTGCATTGCTCCGCCTTCTTCTGCAGGACGGCAGTTTCTGGCAAACAGATTCAGACATCCTTTCTGTTCTTTCAGCGGCGGACATACCCATGATTTTCTTCTTTCTTCCAATTCTTCGTCAGATACGCAAAGTGTCGCTTCTCCTCCGATAGTATCGAGAATGATTTCATCCCCGTCTTCTACCAGTGCAATCACACCTCCGTCATATGCTTCCGGAGATACGTGTCCTACGATTGCTCCGAAGTTAAAGCCGGAGAATCTTGCGTCTGTGATGAGACCGACACTTGTGTGAAGTCCGAGTCCGATAAGGGCGTCGATACTCAACATCAATTCTTTCATACCCGGAGCGCCTTTACAACCTTCGTAACGGATGACGATGATATCTCCCGGTACGATTTTTCCGGAATTGATTGCTTCAAACGCATCTCTGTCTCCGTCGAATACTTTCGCTTTTCCTTTGATGTATTTCACAGATTCCGGTACGCCCGTCGGTCTTACGATAGCGCCATTCGGAGCGATATTTCCGCGTAGAACCTTAAGTCCTGGCTCCTGGAATAACGGTTTTTCCAGGCTGTGAATGACTTCGTTCGGCTTCGCTTCTAATTTACTTAAGAAATCGCCGAGTTTGATGCCTGTCATCATCGGCACATCTTTGTACAACTTGCTTTCCAGCATTTTCAATACGTTCGGTACGCCTCCTGCGTAGTGGAAATCTACAACTGTATACGGACCGCTTGGGATGACCGCATTGATACATGGAATCTCTTTTGCATATTTCTCAAAATCTTCCAACGTGATGTCGATTCCAAGTTCATATGCCATCGTAAGAATATGTAATACCGCGTTCGTGGAACCCGCTACCGCCATGTCGAACATGATGGAGTTCAAAAGCACTTCTTTCGTAATCAGGTCTGAAGGCTTTCTTCCTGACTTCACAAGTTCTACCGCATATTTTCCTGCCGCTCTTGCCTGACGGAGTTTCTTGTTATCAGAAGCCGGAACCGTCGCTGTTCCAGGCATCACAAGGTTGAAGACTTCTCCTAACATCTGCATCGTGTTGGCCGTTCCCATAGAAGGGCATGCGCCAAAGGAAGGGCATACCGCTTCTTCCAGTTCATCCAGATAGTCTTCCCCCGCTCCCGAGAATCTTGCCACGTCCAAGTCGGCCTCTACGATTGCTTTTCCACAGTGATGTCCCGGCTGCATAGAACCGCCTGTCACAACCATGGATGGGATATCGAGTCTTGCCGCCGCAAGGTAACATCCGGCAATGATATTGTCGCAGGATGCAATCATCACGAGTCCGTCAAAGTTGTGGACTCTCGTAACGAATTCTACAGACATTGCCACGATGTCTCGTCCTACCTGCTCATATTTTAATTCCTCCGCTCCATTTGCGATATTTCCACATGTAGCAGGGATTCCGAATTCTACCGGCACTCCGCCCGCTTCCCAGATTCCCTGCTTGACAGCCTCCGCAATCTGTCTCAGATGCGCGCTTCCCGGAGAACCTTCCATGAAGGAGTTCGGTACTCCGATATGTGGTTTCTTGCGGATATCCTCGTCTGAATATCCTGCTGCTTTCATCATCACTCGTCTGTGAGCCGCCTCCGGCCCGTTCCAGTATTCCTGTGCCATGTCTTTATCCCCCTTTTTCTAATTCCAGTTTGTTCCTACACCCTGTGCAAGCGCCTTGTCATAAATCTTCTTTGCAGTCACAAGGTCCTGTGTTCCGATTCCAACCGTCTTGAAGACGATAATCTCTTCTTCATTTTCTCTCGCAACAACCTTTCCCTGCAGCACGTCTCCCAAGTCTCCGGTAAAATCATCTTTTGTGATTGTACCATCTTCCAGAGGAATGAGAATATCTCCTGCCTCTGATAATACCGCATCCACAGAGTCAAAATAAATCTTAGATGCCCTTGTGAGAATCACCGGGTCCATCTCCTGCATGTGCGGCTGATAAGAGCCGACGCAGCTTACAGTCGCGCCCTGTTTTACTTTACTTCCGTCGAATACCGGTCTGCTGGACGGCGTAACCGTCACAATCAAGTCCGCGTCTTCGATGGCGTCATCCGAACTATCTGCCGCAAGAATCTTCGCCCCATAAGAAGCAAGTTCTTCATTCATCTGCCCTACAAAAGCCTGAAGTCTCTCTGCATTCAAATCATAAACCTTCACTTCTTCCAAATCGCGGACTGCAAGCATCGCCTCAAGCTGTGTCGCAGCCTGTCCGCCGGTTCCGATTAACGCGCCTTTTTTTGCATCCTTTCTCGCCAGCACATCGAATGCCGCTCCCGATGCCGCTCCGGTACGAAGCTGTGTCACATACGTTCCATCCAATACGGATACGACAACTCCCGTCGTTCCGTCAATCAGAAGCACCTGTGCCGGAGTCGTCGGCAGCCCCTGGTCGATGTTCTTCGGAAATACATTGACAATCTTAATCGCAGAACAATCCATCTCTTCCACATAAGACGGCATGAATAAGAATGCCCCGTCATGCTTCGGCGCGCTGATATTTGTCCGAAGCGGAACGACGCTTTTTCCTTGTGAAAACAATGTAAACGCTTCTTTGTCCGCTTCCACCGCTTCCTTCATTGTAAAGACTTTCTTGATATCTTCTCTCGATAATAATAACATTACATGACCTCCTCGGGGACTCTTATTTTACGTATCCCCCGTTGGGAACTATTATAGTCCTGTTTTGCGTTTCCTGTCAATTTATTTCCATGATAAAAGGGACTGCATTCCGCAGTCCCCGTCTTAGCATCCGATTCTATGCCGCCACTACTTCTTTGTAATAGTAGTTCAATTTTTCCGCCTGTTTTTTCACATCCCGTTCCAGCGCCCGTTCCCTTCCATTCCATGTCAGAACCGGAATCTGTTTTTCCAGAATGCTTCGAATCAGCTCCCGAAATTCTCTTTGATTTCTTCCCTTATACACATCTTTCCGGTCTTCCAGCCAATCTTCATACACCGGAATGTCCCGAAGAAGTACCGGAATCTCTTCTGATAACGCCTCCAGCACCACGATACCTTCCGTCTCCTCATAGGATGGGAAGAAGAACAAATCGCTTCCGCTATACGCTTTTATCAATTCTTCTTTCGGAACATATCCCGCAAAAGTCAGATTCGGAAGTTCCGTATGCACCGCCTTTCTTACTTTTGCCGGAATCTGTACGTCCGGCGTAAAACCGAACCAGATAAACTGATACTCCGGCATGCTCTTTGCCAGTTCTACAAAATCAAGGATACCTTTCCTTTCAAAATAAAGTCCTACCGACATGATGACTTTATCCGTCTTCTTGAATCCATACTTCTCGCGGAATTCTTCACGAACCAACGTGTTTTTATAGAATAAATCCGTATCGACTCCGTTAGAAATGGCCCGAATCGGATTCGTAATTCCATAGCCTTCCAGCAGTTTCTTCGAATAGCTGGTCGGCGTCAGAATCAAATCTCCCAACCGATAGCATTTTGTAATCCACCATTTGAAAAGCGGCGCAATCAGGTTGGAACCTGTGAAGGAGTGTTCAAAATCCTCCTTTGTAGAATGTGCATGGTATACGACTTTCTTCCCTGCCTTCTTCGCCCGTTTCGCCATCCGGTAATCACTCGGGAAAATCGTATTAATATGTACGACGTCATACTCTTCTTCCGGATTCTCCGTCACCTCAACTCCATATTTTATTAACGCTTCTTTCTGCATCGCCATGGCTCTTCCCACGCCGCTCTTAGACACGATTTGCTGATTTTTCGCATATAGTAAGACTCTCATAATCAAACGCTCCTTTCCACGATGCCTTTCTATAAAGGCCTGCCACTTTCTTTCCGAACATCTCTGTTCCATAATTTTTCGCAATCCATCTGCTGTGCTCTCCGGCTTTTTGAAGCCATTCCTCATTGTGAATCTGTTCTCTGACATGTTTTGCAAAACGGTAGATGTCATTGTAGGAATATCCGTTTCCTCCCTCTTCCAGCACGCCGTAGAGACATGGGTCCTTTCTGCAGATAAGCGGAAGTCCGCTTGCCGCCGCCTCTATATAAGTCAAACCTTGCGTCTCGCTTGTAGATGCACAGACAAACACATCTCCCAGTTGATAATATTTCCGAACGTCCTGCGGATTCACCATCCCCGCGAATCTCACATAATCCCGAAGTCCAAGTTCCTCTGTCAACGCTTCCAGACTCTCCCTTGCAGGACCTCCGCCCACAATCAGTAATTTCACATCTTCTTCCGTCTTCACGATTTCTTTCAGTCCGTACAGAAGTTCATCGATTCTCTTTTCAAACCCGAGTCTTCCAAGACTCAGCAACACTTTCTCATTTTCTCCGATTCCACATTGTTCTCTCAATGCCCGAAGTTCTTCTTCCGGTACGTTCTCTTCGAATTGCTCTAATCTTACTCCGGTTGGTATAATCTCAATATCCTGTAAGATTCCGTATCCATACAGTGTATTTTCTACTTTTTTCGTCGGCGCAATGATTGTATCCACGTCTTTCAATCTCGCCTTCATCCATTTCGCAAGCGCGGCTCTTCCTACCCGTTTCCCGAGAGGAATGTACTCTGTATACTGTTCATATAACGTATGGTATGTATGAACAAGACTTGCGCCGGTCGCATCCGCAATCCTTTTTGCAAATCCGTAGCTGAAAAATTCACACTGACTATGTACCACATCCGGATTCCATGCAATCAGTTCTTTCACCATATCATTTGCTCTGGAAAACGGTACCCTTACTTCCGGATAAATATGGGACGGCATGGATTTTATATAATATACATTCCCTTCTTTATAAGAAGTACTGTTGGAGGACACCGAAAGGATTCTCACCTCATGTCCCTGCTCTTCCAATTCTTTTTCTAAGTTCATAATGGATGTAACCACACCATTAATCGCCGGTTTAAATAAATCTGTCGTAATCAATATCTTCATCATGCTTTCCTCCCTCGTCTCTATACAATCACTTCGAATACTTTCTGCAGCCAGGTTCCCGCATACACAAGCGCCAGACTATACATGGCGATGGATGCCGGTTTCCCAAGTAAAATAATCGTGGTAAATTTCTGCCATGTCATCTTCGTCAACCCTGCAATCAGGCAGAGGACGTCGTCCGGTGCACATGGGAAAAAAATGGCGAATGCAAAAAATTTATCGAATTTCTTTCCTTTCTCTAACCATCCAATATATTTCTCATAGGTCTCTTCTTTTACAAAATATTTCACAAAACATTGCCCATATCTTCTTGCCAGATAAAAATTAATCAAAGAGCCTGCAACAATCCCGAGATAATTATACAGTAACCCATACCACGCTCCGAAGATAACGACTCCGACGCCGCATGTGATTCCTCCCGGTATAATCGGGACAACTACCTGTATCATCTGAATCATCACAAATAAAAGCGGTCCCCAGATTCCACTCTCCTTCACAAGCAGTTCCAGCTTGTCCCTGTCAGTCAGAATCCCTGTTTTCACTCCATATATGGTAAGCAGTACCATCAATATCACGCTGATGATGGTCGCAATGTTCAATGCTTTTCTTGTCGTTTCTCTCGTCATTGTCATTCCCCCTTTGTTGATAGTATTATCATAGCAATATATAGTGAAAACTTTCGTAGGAACTTTATTAAGACTTTCTAAATATTAAAACGGCAATTCTTAAGAAAAACAGAAAATCCATACTTGTAATTTCAGGAATCCTGTGCTATAGTCTTTCCATCAATAGATGCTCAAATTCACTTTATCTTTTATGTTCAAGGCAATTCTGCCTGTATTTCAAGACAACAAAGAATCAATGAAAAAGAAAGGATGACGATGATATGACAGAAAATAAGATGGAACGAAACGATTTTACACAGATTATCCACACAATTGTAAGAAAACGACATGCCCTTGGGATGAGTCAGAGAGAATTGGCAGAGATATGCCGGATGCCCCAGTCTTCCGTCGCCAGGCTGGAATCTTTTAAGACCACTCCAAAACTAGATACTTTGATTAAGATTACGAAACCTCTCGGATTGCAATTATCCATATCTGAAAAAACACTGTCTTGTAACTAAAAAAATCGGGATAAGCAATCTTTTTTACTTATCCCGAAAAAATTATTTCCCCCATCTTTCTGGTTTCCTTTTATTTCTTCTTCTTTAAATATTCCTTTTTCAAGTACTCCCGCAAATCTTCCATCGCTTCATGATATCTTCCAGAATGCATTCTCGGGAACGCTCTCAAGATTCTCCGCACACTTCTTGCATTCTTAAACTTGATATCCCGATATTTCTCCCGCAGCTCTTCCGCACGTTTTCTTAACTCCTCGGAAGCTTCTTCCATATCCTCTTCGAAATCTTCCTTCTTCTCCATCGCGTCTAACACGTTTTCCGAAATATTCTCGCCAAGTTCGTCTGAAATCCTGCGAAGTTCTGCCGCAATCTCTTCCATTCTTGCCAGATGACGGTTCATCTTCAAAATGTTCGTCACCGTCACATAAAGGTCCGCCAACATCCCGATTCCAAGCACAACGATTAACAGAATACTCAGCCACTTCGGAAAAAATGTGACTCCCTTGAAAATAAACGGATGAATCCATTTGACAATGGCAACACATGCCACACCCCAGATTAGAGAGAACAGCAGGCACACATAACCGTTCAAGTTCAATGGCATGTTGGAATAATCCCACCATTTACTGTGAAATAACTTCTCCAGCAGGAAACCGGTAACCCACTCCAGCGCGGTCACGACAATGATGGACGCCACATATAAGATAAGCAGCCGCTCCTTATATGGCGCGAGAAGAAGCACAACCGCTACGACGCCGATTCCATAAATCGGACAAATCGGCCCGTTTAAAAATCCCCTGTTGACAAATCTCCGTTCTTTCCCCGCCGCGAAGGCAACTTCGGTACACCATCCCAAAAATCCATAAATAAAAAAACAAAGTATTCCTTCATATAATTCCATGGATGACAGTTCACTCCTTTTTTTGTAAAATATGAATACCATTATATCACTTGACAAGAAGCATTGCAATTTCAGATAAGTATGTTAGAATATACTGTATATTTATAAATCAAAACCCAGAATAATAATAGAAATAGAGGTAACTATGCAGAATACAAAGAAACAAAAACTCGGAATTATCGGTGGCCTCGGTCCGGCAGCCTCCGCTTTTTTCTACAATCGAATTACGGAACACACAGCAGCTTCCTGCGACCAGGAGCATCTCGATATTCTCCTTTTCAGCCATGCAACGATTCCGGACCGCACAGCCGCGATTGAAAGCGGCGATGACGAAGAACTCCTTCGTCTTCTCGGCGAAGACCTCAAGACGCTGGAATCTCTTGGAGCCGCCAACATTGCGATTCCTTGCAATACATCCCATTATTTTTATGAGCAGATGCAGTCTTGCGTATCTGTTCCGATTATCAACATGATTCACGAAAGCGTCCGCTATGCGGTTGAGACACGTTCTAATGTAAAAAAGATTGGGATTATGGCAACTGACGGTACGATAGAAACCAGACTCTACCACAAGGAATGCGAGGCATTTGGCATCATGCCTTATCAGCCGTCCAAGGAGCGTCAACAAGATGTCATGTCTCTCATCTATGATGAGATTAAGAGCGGAAAGGAAGCGGACACTTCCAAGTTCGAACGTGTCATGGAAGAATTCATTTCCAACGGTTGTGATGTCGTACTGCTTGCCTGTACGGAACTATCCGTATATGCCGAAACACACGCCGTTCCATCTATCTGTCTTGACGCGATGGACGTACTCGCCCGGGTTGCGATTGAACGCTCCGGCGCTATCTATAAAGAGTAACTTCATGTATGTAGGGGAAATTCTCAAATTTCTCCTACACTATTTTTGCAAGAAATGCACCAAGACATAAAAATGGTCCAAATGCAATCTCTTTCTCCTCTCCCTTTTTCTTATAGATTCTCTGATACAGAATCCAAAATGCAGCCGAAAATACTGCAATCACAAAGCTTTCTATCCAGCATTCCAATCCGAAATAACACCCGTTCGCCACACTAAGCTTCACATCCCCGCCCCCAAATGAACCAGGCGCAACGCATAGAATCAGAAAGAAAAACAGAAAAGCGATACCCATTCCGGCAATTCCTTCTACTATCTCCTCTTTTCCCATGAAACATCTTTGAAGCACGCCACACAGAAAAATCGTCCAAACATACCTCTTCGGAATGTTCCGCTCTTTCCAGTCTCGAATTGCGGCCTGACATAGAACCAGGCACCATATTCCATCTAAGAAACCGATTGTATTCACATCCTATCTGAAAAATCATCGAATTTGATTGACATGACAACATAAAAATAAAAAAGATACGAAAAACAGAAGGGGACGCTTTTTACATCCCCTTGATTTGTTACATGATTAAAAGTCGATTCTTCCTGCGGAATCACCATTGATTACATAGTATACGGAATTCTCTTCCGGTTTCACATACAATGCCATTGTCTTGATATCTCCGACTTTCTTGCCGCTCTTTGTCCATGCTTTTTTCACAGATGCAATCATGTCTTTCTCCTGCACCTGTTTTCCATAGTACTCTACGTATAAGGAAGTCTTGATTTCCTTTTTCGCTGCCGCTTTCTTCACTTTCTCCACTGTCTTTTTCGCTTCCGGAGCAACTTTTTCTACTGCTTCTTTCACTTCCGGAACCACTTGTTCCACCGCTTCTTTCACTTCCGGAGCAACTTGTTCTTCTACTACTTTCTTCACTTCCGGAATCACTTCTTCCGCTGCTTTCTTAACCTCCGGAATGATAGTCTCTATTTTTGTCTTAACCTCAGATGTCACTGTTTTTTTCTGTTTTTTCTTCGCCATGATAATCCCTCCTAAAATAAAACGATTCAAAACGTTAATATTATAACATATTTTTCATATGAATCCTACTCTTTTATCGAAGTTTCTGGCAATATGCCCCTTCCAGAATATCGACAACTCCTTCCACACCTAAAAGACTGCTGTTTAACAGCATCTGATGGGACTCGATATCTCCCCATTTTCTTCCGGTATGCGCTTCGTAATAGAGCTTTCTCTCCTTGTCTACTTTTTTAATCTTCTCTTTTGCCTGTTTCTCATCCAGATGATAAATCTTCATAATTCTGCGGACTCTGTCCTCCGGATAAGCGTAGATAAAGGTGTGAATATAGTTTGAATAATCACCCAGTATGTAATCCGCACATCTTCCCACGATGATACAAGGACCTCGTTTTGCGAGTTTTTTCAGAATCTCTGTCTGAATCGCATACAGACGGTCGCTAATCGGTTCCACGCTCTGGTCGCTCGCCGCAAAAGAAGTATAACTTCCGACACCTACGACATACGCAGATAAAAATTTGCCAAGCATGGTCTCATCCGCCTCTCTCGCCACATCTTCATCCAAATGCAGCTCTCTGGCTGCCATCCTGACTAAATTGTGGTCGTATAAAGGAATGTCCAAGCGTTCCGATAGTCTGTTTCCAATTTCATGTCCGCCACTTCCAAATTGTCTGCCAATCGTAATAATAATATTATCTGTCATTCTTGTCAGCCTCCTTTTATTTTTAGAATATCACTTCTTATTTTTATAATTATAACACCATTTTCGGTTTTCTGACAACTTAAAAATCAGAATATTTTTATTCCGAAATATTTTGATTTTTTTCATCCAAGACTGGAAAATCATGGATATCAATTGTATAATATAGGTACATGTATCTTATGCAAAGGAAGAAAGGGGATTATTATGAAACATAATAATATGCTAGCTATGATACTTGCCGGCGGCCGCGGAAGCCGTCTGCATGATTTGACAAACAAAGTAGCCAAACCGGCTGTTTCTTACGGAGGAAAATATCGTATCATTGATTTCCCGCTGAGTAACTGTGCGAACAGTGGAATCGACATTGTTGGTGTCCTCACACAGTACGAATCGGTTCTTTTAAACAGCTATGTTGCCGCAGGAAGGAGATGGGGATTGGACGCGAAAGACAGCGGCGTCTACGTACTGCCTCCTCGTGAAAAGGCAGACGCCAATTTAGACGTCTACCGCGGAACTGCAGATGCGATTTCCCAAAACATTGATTTTATCGATTCTTTCTCCCCGGAATATCTGTTGATTCTTTCCGGCGACCACATCTATAAAATGGATTATGATAAGATGTTAAAATACCACAAGTCCTGCAACGCCGACGCGACTATCGCAGTTCTTGAGGTGCCAATCAAAGAGGCAAGCCGTTTCGGTATCATGAATACAGACGAGACGGGACGGATTCTGGAATTTGAAGAAAAACCGGAACATCCGAAGAGCAATCTTGCTTCCATGGGAATCTATATCTTTAATTGGAAGCTGCTTCGCAAGATGCTTCTCGCGGATATGAAAAACGAAACTTCAAACCACGACTTTGGAAAAGATATCATTCCTGCTCTCTTGAATGACAAGAAGAGTCTCTATGCTTATAAATTCAAAGGCTACTGGAAAGACGTCGGAACGATTGACTCTCTCTGGGAAGCCAACATGGACCTTCTCAATCACAGAAATGAACTGGATTTGAACGACCCGACCTGGAAGATTTATACAGAAGACTCGACGACTCTTCCTCATTATATCGGCGCCGACGCGCAGATTCATCGTGCATTCATTACACAGGGTTGTGTGATTGACGGAGATATTGAGAGCTCTGTTTTATTCACCGGAGTCAAAGTCGGAAAGGGCGCGAAGATTATCGACAGTGTCCT
This sequence comes from uncultured Lachnospiraceae bacterium, assembly GCA_905197485.1. GTDB lineage: Bacteria > Bacillota > Clostridia > Lachnospirales > Lachnospiraceae > Faecalimonas. Next base: position 65,646 of record CAJJYZ010000010.1, read on the forward strand.
CATGCCGAATTCTGTCGTGGAAGACGGAGCTGTTGTCACAAGAGCGCTCGTTGCTGAAGGCGTAAAAATCGGAAAACAGGCTGTAGTCGGAAGTGCGGACAGCGAACATATTGAGCTGATTGCGAAACGTGTAAAGGGGGTAGAATAACATGGAGAAAGCATTAGGAATCGTAAATTTTGCCGCAAATAACATCTGGGCGGACGGACTGAGTACATACCGCCCAATCGGAGCCTTCTCCTTCCTCGGACGATATCGTGTTATCGACTTCCCGCTCTCCAATATGAGCAACAGCGGAATCGACCAGATTCAAGTCTATGTAAGAAGAAGAGCCCGCTCCCTTGCAGAGCATCTCGGAACCGGGCGTCATTATAACATCAACTCCAAACGTGGAAAAGTACATCTTCTTTTCTCTGAGACAGAGGTCTTAGACGATATGTATAATACAGACATTTCCGCCTTTTTGGATAACATGGAGATTATCGGACGGACAACCTGCCCGTATGTTGTTATCGCGCCAAGTTATATGGTATACACCGCGAATTTTGATGAACTTCTTCAGACACATATTGAATCCGGAGCAGACATGACATTGCTTTATCATACGGTAGATAACGCAAAAGACCACTTCCTATTCTGCAATACTTTGAACCTGAATCGTCAAAAAGGTGTCTTATCCATTAAGCCAAACCGCGGAAATGCAAAGAACCGCAACATTTTTATGGATACTTATGTCATGTCCAAAAAATTATTTATCAATCTTGTAAAAGAGGCAAAGAAAGTGTCTTCCGTATTTACATTCTCCGATATCGTAGATTTGGCATGCAGCGAAATCGATATCCGCGGCGTCGCACATCGCGGATACTTCGCAGCTATTACCGATTTCAAGAGTTATTATGACGCGAACCTTTCCCTCATTGATTACAAGAATGCAGTCAGCCTTTTCGATGAAGAATGGCCAATCTACACAAAGACAAACGACTCTTGTCCGACTCACTATGTGGACGGCGCCGATGTGAAAGCCTCTGTTGTCTCCAACGGATGTTTCATCGAAGGTACGATTCACAATTCTGTTATCGGACGAGGCTGCACTATCAAGAAAGGGGCTGTCGTTAAGAACTGTGTTCTCCTCCCAGGTGTTGTCATCGAAGAGGATGCCCATATCGAGAATACGGTCATTGACAAACATGCAAAAATCGTCCATGTCAAGGATATCATTGCAAGCCCTGAAAAACCGGGTTATGTAAAACGAAGCGATACTTTATAAAACGTCAAAAAAAGAATCTCGCAAGCGAGATTCTCCGCGCGCGAGCGGTGCCGTTAACGGCTCATTTCCTTTCCGCGAGCTGCGCATTTCCACACAAAGTGTGTTTATTTATTACATAGGATTCCAAAGGATTTTCCTATGTAATAAATAAAAAGAACAGAGCCAAATCCTATCTCGATTTGACTCTGTCTTTTTATTTCAAAATATTTAGAAGAAAAGCTTATCCTGAATTATTCATGGATCAGTATTCGACCAAATAACTGTACCATGAGTTCAAAA
>CAJJYZ010000011.1 GCA_905197485.1 uncultured Lachnospiraceae bacterium
ATTTGAGGAGGCGAAAAGTATGTGTGAGGCATTGGAAGAATTGATGAAAGAAGAACTGGAGGCAAAGCGAGCCGAAGGGAAAGAAATAGGAAAACAACAAGCATTAAATCGTGTGAATATGCTGAATCTGAAGCTGGCAGAATTGAATCGACTGGAAGACATTGTGAAAGCGGCTTCTGACCAGGTATATCAGGAGCAGTTATTCCAGGAATTTGAGTTATAATAAAATTTTTATTTGACAGCGAGTCGTTTTGGAACTATACTGAACATAGTTCATTTTGCGGGAGGTGACTTTTTGAATACGGTTGTTACTTCAAAAGAAGCGATTCTAAGCGTAAGCAGAGAACTTATTCGGACGCAGGGATGGGAGTCGATTAATATGAGAACTGTGGCGAAGGAATGTAATATTTCGATAGGCTCTATCTATAACTATTTCCATTCAAAGTCGGATTTAGTTGCCTCAACTGTCGAGAGCGTCTGGTGTGATATTTTTCATTTTTCTGAGACGGAGGAAGCGATGGAAAGCTTTTTAAGCTGTGTCGAATGGGCGTTTGACAGTATGAAAAAGGGAGATGAGAAGTATCCGGGTTTTTTCAACTTGCATGCCATGAGTTTTGTCGGAGTGGAGAAGTCCAATGGACAGCAGATGATGATGCAGTCATGGAAACATATTCAGGAAGGTCTCCATATGGTTTTGCTGAATGACAAAAATGTGAGAAAAGACGCGTTTGATGAGAATTTTACACCGGAGAAGTTTGTGAATCTTGTATTTTCTTTGATTGTTGCGGCTTTACTGAGACATGATTACGATTGCAGCGGAATTTCCGGTATGATTCGCAGAGTCATATATGAATAGCACCGATTGCGTGCAAAGAATCCTATTTGCAGGATTCTTTTTTCTGAAACAAAATGAACAATGTTCAGAACAGGAGGTATTTTATAGATGAAAGTACAGAAAAAGACACTGTTGTTGATTGCCTGTTTTGTATGGGCAATTGCCGGATTCAATGTTTTTAGAATCGGGATTCTCGCATATCCGCCTTATGTATCTATGTGGAATCTTGTGTTATCCCTGATTGTATTTTGTGTGTTTCAATATTTTATTTTTGGAAAACTTGTGGTGAAACATACGGAAAGAATTGATACATATGTGGATAACTATCAATTTTTCTGGAAGTTTTTTGATAAAAAGTCATTTATTATTATGGCGGTTATGATGACGGGCGGAATCTATCTTAGAGTTTCCGGTCTTGCACCGGACAGATTTATTGCGGTATTTTATTCCGGTTTGGGGGCATCCCTGCTTTTAGCAGGTATCTTGTTTGGAAGAAACTATTGGAGAATGCTTTCGAAAGCATCTGTCAGATAAGGAGGTAGGAACGATGCGGGCATTTGGAGAAACGTTATTTGACGTAGTATATTTGATTTCTGTGATTGCGATAGGCGTAAATATGATTGCAAAATGTAATGGGAACAAGGAATACCGCCTATTTGGGATTATGGCGGTTGTACTTGGAGTTGGGGATTCGTTTCATCTAATTCCAAGAGCCATCGCACTTTGCACGACAGGTTTGGAGAATTTCACAGTGGCGCTTGGAATCGGGAAATTCATTACATCCATCACGATGACGATTTTTTATATCCTATTGTACTATGTATGGAGAATACGGTACCAGGTGAATGGGAAAAAAGAATGGACAGCAGCGGTTTATCTATTATCTGCATTGAGAATTATTCTATGCTTTTTCCCGCAAAACGAATGGTTAAGCGCAGATTCACCGCTTTCATGGGGCATTTACCGCAACATTCCATTCGCACTGCTTGGGCTGATTGTGATAGTGTTATTTTATAAAAGTGCGAAGGAACATCAGGATAGACAATTCCGGTATATGTGGCTTACAATTGTATTAAGCTTTGGATTCTATATTCCGGTAGTACTTTGGGCAGACACGATTCCAATGATTGGTATGCTTATGATTCCGAAAACGTGCGCTTATGTATGGACAGTGATGATAGGATTTCAGGCGATGAGAAAGGAGAATACAAATGAAAAAAATTATTAATACAGCGATGATTTACTTGGCATTAGGGCTGGCAGCCGGAGTTTTTTACAGAGAATTTACGAAATGGAACGGTTTTACGGGAAAGACAACATTAGGCGTTGTTCACACACACCTTCTGGTACTTGGGATGTTGTTCTTCCTCCTTGTCGCATTATTCGGCAGACAGGAGTCGGCGCTTTTGGAGCAGAAGATGTTCCGCCGTTTCTACATACTGTATAACATTGCGCTTCCGTTTTTATCATGCATGATGATTGTGCGCGGTATCCTTCAGGTGCAGAGTGTGGAGCTTACAAAGTCTGCAAATGCGATGATTTCCGGAATCGCCGGAATCTCTCACATTCTGATGGCGGCAGCGCTGTTTATGTTTTTCATAGCGTTGAAAAAAGTTTGGGTAAAAGCAGAATAAGAAAAAAAGACAGAACACAGAGACTTCAAGAAGAGGCTCTGTGTTTTTATGTGCGGCGAAAATCTTTTGAAGTTCTACGGCAGAAAGAATATATGTCATGCCAGGATGTATGATATACTGGTGGGATGAGAAGAGAAAAAGAGAGAAGTTCTCATGGGAAAAGGAGAATATATGAGGCAGAAAGAGAGAAGAAAATATATTTTTATCAGTATGTTTGTGATTGGAATTGTCATTTTTATCAGCTATACGTTATCACAGTTTCACAGCATCATCCAGCAGCGAGTGTATCATAAGCAGATTGAAACCATGAAAAATATTTCGATGCAGGGAAGCGCGGTTGTCGAGAAGAAATTAGGGGGAATGGTAAACACGTTGTATGGTTTGGCAGAGTATGTGAAGGAGGAGGACATCAATAGCAGCACGAATGTAAAGCGTCTTCAGAAGTTTTTGGAACAGCATGACGTCGGATTTCAAAGAATCGGAATCGCGGATGCCGACGGAAATGCCAAGGTTACGAACGGAGAACAGCTTAACGTCAGAGACCGGCAGTATTTTCAGACGTGCATGGAAGAAAAACATGGGGCAACGGAAATCAAGCAGTCGGAGTTGGTAGATGAACCGGTCTGTATTGTGGCGGTTCCGATACTGAAAGAGGATGAGGAAGCGAAGGGCGTACTTTATGGAGTTACGGAATTGAGCGCATTCCGGATATATGACGATACGATTCTGGAAGATAAGAATCAGTATATTCAGATTATTGATACGGATGGAAATTATATCAGAAAGCAGGTTTCCCACCTGATAGGTAAGAAGGATAATATTTTCGAAGGAATCCGTCTGCTGGAAGGGAAAAATACGGCGGAAGCAATCCGAAGGCAGGTACAGAAAGAGGAGCAGGTGTATACGGAGGTGAGTAACGGAGAAGCTCATGAAATTCTATATTTTACTCCGCTGAAATTGAACAACTGGTGTATCGTTACAGTCTTGGAATATAAAGAAGTAGCGGAACTGGTAGATTACATTCTGAAAGATGATACGTATGTTATGACTTTGAAAGTTATCTTTGCGATTGTATTATTTTCACTTTTGCTCTTATATTACTCATGGCAGGAACGGAAAAAGATAAAAGATTTCAATGAGAAGCTTGTGATGGATGATAAGATTGTCAGTATTGCGGCAGAGAAAGCCGGATTTGCGATTATGAGTTATGACGTGAAGTCAAAACAGCTTCGCTTTGTCAATGACGCATTGCGGGATGTGAAGTTTCCAAAACAGATTGAGAATGCGCCGAAGGAGATTGGAAAATATCTTTCGGATAACAGGAAAATCCAAAAGCAGATACAGGACATATTCAACAGGATGCCGGATATAAAAGAAAAGACAAAGATACCGTTCGTCTTTCAGAGAGATGGAAAGGATGTTTATTTGAACATTCAACTGATTCCGTTGATAGATTCTAATGGAGAAATTCGTCAGTTTGTCGGTGTGATGGAGGACGGTGAGGAAGAGAAAAAACTTCGCGATAAGGCAGATATAGATTCGTTGACAGGACTCTATAATCGAAGCAGCGTATCGGAGAAAATCAGCGATTATCTAAGCCATTCAGATATGCGGGAAGGAACGGTTCATGCATATATGATTATGGATTTGGATAACTTTAAGATGCTGAACGATACATTTGGACATCAGATGGGCGACAGGGCATTGCGGGATGTGGCAGAAATTCTGATGCGTCATTTTAGAAATTATGATGTGGTGAGCCGGCTTGGAGGAGACGAATTTCTCGTATTTATGAAGGGGATTCCGGAAGAAGCAGTGAGACGGAATATCGCCAGCCTTTTGAAGAAATTGACATTGACGTATGAAGAGGATGGGAAATCAGTACAGATTACGGCATCTGCAGGAATCGCGCTTATCTCGGATAGAAACATGGATATTCAGGAGATGTACCGGAGAGCGGATGAAGCACTCTATCAAGTAAAACATGAGGCTAAAAATGGCTTTAAGATTTATGAAAAATATGAGACGGCAAGTGAAAAAGATAGAAATACGCGTTGTAAGTGCGGACAAATAGCAGCTTCCAAGGAGACAAAACTGCCAGTGCAGGATGTGGATAACCTTACCGGATTGTGGAATACCGAGAAGTTTATGAAAGATTTTGGGGAAAGTCTGCGGGACAACAGCGGATATCTGATGATAGTCGGAATCGATAACTTCCAGAATATTAACATGAAAGGCGGAAGAAGATTCGGGAACGAGCTGTTGAAGAGGATTGCCGGTATTTTGAAAAACGATTCGAATGAATTGATAAAATCGTATCGGTTAGACGGAGACCGTTTTGCGGTAAACTTTGTAAATAAGACAAAGGAAGAGGTGACAGATTATTATGTCTCAGTAAGGAAAAAGGTGAAACAATATTGTACGATATCAGCAGGAATTGTGAAGTATGAATCGGATGATAAGACGGAGAGCAGTCTCTTATATCAATATGCTGAGAGCGCTTTAAGCCGCGCGAAGGAAGAAGGGAAGGATAAGATGATGTTCTTTGCCTTTGCGGATTACCAAAAAGCTCTGGATAAAATTCAACTGCAGGATGAACTGTATGATTCTATGAAACACAACTATGAAGGATTTTCTCTCTGCTATCAGCCGCAACGGAATGCCAAAACTCTGGATATCTGCGGAGCGGAGGCGCTGCTGCGTTATGAATCTTCGCAGAGAGGAACGGTAAGTCCGGTGGAATTTATCCCGATTCTGGAACAGAGCGGAAAGATTTGCGAGGTGGGGGAATGGGTGTTAAAGACCGCGCTTCGAACGTGTGCAAAGTGGAGAGAACATGTTCCGGACTTTCACATCAATGTGAATATTTCGTATGTTCAGCTTCGACAGAAGCATATTGTGGAAACGGTTCTGGCTGCGCTGCATGAAGCAAAACTTCCGGGAAGCGCGCTCACGTTGGAAGTGACGGAAAGCATGCAGCTGCAGGATTATGAGTACTTTAATCAGATTTTTTCTAAATGGAAAAGAGAAGGGATTCAGATTGCGATTGATGATTTCGGAACTGGATATTCCAGTTTAAGCTATTTGAAGAGTATGGAAGCGGACGAGATGAAGATTGACAGAAGTTTTGTAAGCCGATTACAAAGTCACACATTTCATTATCATCTACTGAGCCATATGATTGCATTCGCACACAGCGCGCAGATGCGGGTATGCTGTGAAGGGGTGGAGACAGAGGAAGAATTGCGGACGCTTCGGGAGCTGAATCCGGATGTACTTCAAGGATATTTGCTTGGAAAACCGTATCTCGCAGAAGAATTTGAAAAAACCTATATGAATATCAGTCCGAAGCAGTAAGAAAAATATAGGAATTATTTTCTGAAAGTTCTATAAAAAAGCTGGTTTCTTTGTTGAAGAGTAGTATAATAAAGATAAATTTTTGGACAAGAAGGTGATAGAGATGCATCAGCCGAAGAAGAATCCGTTATATAAGAGTTTCGGATATGCGTTTGCAGGAATCCTTACAGGGATTCGGAAGGAACGGAATATGAAGATACATTGTCTTGCTGTGTTTTGTGTTGTCTGTGCAGGGCTGTTCTTTCGAATTACCGCCCTCGAATGGTGTATCTGTCTGACACTATTTGGATTGATTTTATCACTGGAACTTGTGAATACCGCGGTGGAAGCGGTAGTGGACCTTGTGACGGAGGAGAAGAAACCGCTTGCCAAGATTGCCAAAGATACGGCGGCAGGAGCCGTTCTGATTGCGGCAATTATGGCGGCAATCGCCGGATGCGTCATATTTATTCCAAAATTATTGGAGATACTATAAAAGATACGATAGGAAAGGAGAAGTTGTTATGGATGGATTAGGAGATAACCTGAAAAAATTACTATTGGCCGGAATCGGAGCAGTCGCAGTCACTGCAGAGAAGTCGAAGGATGTGCTGGAAGAACTGGTGGAGAAGGGCGAACTGACGGTAGAGCAGGGAAAGGCCTTGAATGAAGAACTGAAGCACAATATCAAGAAAACGGTGAAAGAAAATGTGAACGTTTCGGTAAAACCGTCTTCACCGGAAGAACTGGACGAGTTATTAGAGAAGATGACTCCGGAACAGATTCAGAGTCTGAAGACGCGGTTAGATGCTTTGCATGAAGAAAAAGAGGCTAATAAAACAGAAGCAGAAGAATAGGAATATGACGGATGAGCAGAGATGAAACACAGGAGTATCGGGAACGACTGAAGGAGATTACCGAGGTTCTGAGGAAACATAATATAAAAAGAGGCGTGTCTCCTGAGAAGCTTCGATTGATTTTGGAGGACTTAGGTCCTACATTTATTAAGTTTGGTCAGATTATGTCCATGCATTCAGACATTTTGCCGAAACGTTATTGTGACGAACTCATGCGTCTTCGTTCAGACGCGTCGCCAATGTCATTTGAAGAGGTGGAACGTGTTTTAAAAGAAGCTTACGGATGTCCTTGGAATAAGATTTTCAAAAGCATCGATACAAAACCGCTCGGCTCCGCGTCGATTGCACAAGTGCACAAGGCGGTTTTGAAAAATGGAGAACAGGTGGTCGTGAAAGTCCAAAGACCGGGGATTTATCAGATGATGGCGCGGGATATCCGACTGCTCCACCGGGCGGTACACCTTCTGCCGCCTGTCAGCCTAAAAGACCTGGTAGATTTGAATCTTGTGTTGGATGAATTCTGGAATGTGGCTGTGGAGGAGATGAACTTCCTGACAGAGGCATCGAACCTCGAGGAATTTGGAAGAAGGAATAAGGAAGTACTCTACGCGGGCGTTCCGAAGATGTATCATGAATACACGAATCATTTCGTACTGGTAATGGAATATATCGACGGATATAGTATTGACGATAAGGAGGCGCTCCTGCAAAATGGCTATGACTTGGAAGAGATAGGGACGAAGCTTATCGACCATTATATCAAACAGGTTATGGATGACGGATTCTTCCATGCGGACCCGCATCCGGGAAACGTGAAGATACGGGACGGGAAGATTATCTGGATTGATATGGGAATGATGGGACGTCTGACGGAACGTGACAGAGAGCTGATTGGCAAAGCAGTACAGGGAATTGCGGTCAATGATGTGGGAATGATAGAAGATGCGGTACTGGCGTTAGGGGAATTTAAAGAAGCGCCAGACCAGAGCGTGCTTTACGAAGGAATCCAGGCGCTTTTGTCCAGGTACGGGACTACGGAGATTGGGAATATCGACATTGCAGAAGTATTTATGAGTCTGATGGAAGTGATGAAAGAGAACAAAATCCGTATGCCGCATGGCCTGACGATGCTTGCAAGAGGACTGACACATATGGAAGGCGTTCTTGCGGACATTGCTCCTGACTTGAATATGGTGGAGATTGCATCCAGACATATTGCCGGGAAAATTTTAACGGAGAGGAATTGGAAGCAGGAACTTCGAAACGGTGGAAAGACGCTTTATAAGTCTTTCTACAAGGCTATCAATATTCCGTCGTTGATATCGGATATTTTGCAAGGGCATTTGAAAGGGCAGACGAAGATTCATCTTGACCTTCATGCATCGATAGAATTGGAGCGTCTGTTGAGAAGGCTCGTGAGAAATGTTGTGATGGGTCTGTGGGTGATGGCGCTATTGATTAGTTCCAGCATTATCTGCACGACGGATATGAAGCCGAAGATATGGGGAATTCCGGCTCTTGGGGCGTTCGGATATCTGATAGCATTTGCGATTGTCATGTATGTATTTTTGAAACATATTTTTTCCAGAAAGTAAGGAATCGGAAGGGAGGTTTTATCTTTGAATGATAAAGTCAGAAGTCTGCTTATGATGATGGTAGGCGCCTATATTGCGTTTCTCGGAGGAGACTTGGTCTACGGGGTGCTAAAAGGAACTTCGGAGAAACCGGTATTGTTTGCAGTAATCGGTACGGTATTTGTTATACTCGGCATCCTGGTTGTACTGTATAACATGAAGCGGACAAAAGAAATCGAGCGCCGTCTCGCAGAAGAAGAGGAAGAAGAGTAGAAAACGGCGTGAAAACAGTGGAAAACAGAAGAAAGATTGAGAAAAAGCGGTTGGCAGAATTTACAAAGTTTCAACCGTTTTTTTGTTGGAATTTTTAGGCATATTTATTAGGCTATAGCAAAAATATACAAAAAATAAAACCGAGAAATAAAAAACATGAGTTTTTAAAAGGGAGAAATACAAACTTGTACATATTGGTACTGTACAAGTTCAGAAAAACAATACAATCACAAGATAAGAGGCAAAAAAATAGGTGTTGTTTTTCGAAAAAATCAGAGTTAATATGTATATAACGAATCGAGATGAAAGGTAGAAAGTGTACAAAATGCACAAAACTGATAAAAATTAAAAACCTTTCAATCAAAGTACAAACTTGCCGGCATAAAAGTTGTACTGCATCAGTAAATAGTGGAGTAGGAGGATGTTACAACAATGAAAAAGAAAGTATTAGCTGTACTTCTCGCAGCAACCATGGTATTTTCATTTGCAGCATGCGGAAGTAAAAAAGATGATGGAAAGAAAGCAACAGCAGGAACAGTAAAGACAGAGGAGAAAGCCGAATCGAACGGAATGACAATCGGCGTATGTATGCCTACACAGTCTTCAGAACGTTGGATTAACGATGGAAACAATATGCAGGCGCTTCTGGAATCAAAAGGATATGAAGTAAAGAAACAGTTTGCAGAGGATGACCCGGCTGAGCAGGTAAAACAGATTGAAAACATGATTGCACAGCAGGTAGATGCGCTTGTTATCGCAGCGGTAGACGGTAACTCACTCGCAGCCGTATGCGACCAGGCAAAACAGAATGATATCCCGGTTATCGCTTATGACCGTCTCATTACAGACACAGATGCTATCAGCTACTATGCAACATTTGATAACAAAGGTGTAGGAACAAAGATTGGTGAATACATCAAAGAGAAAAAAGAACTGGATAAAGCAAGAGAAGCAAAAGAATCTTACACAATCGAGTTCTTCAACGGTTCACCGGATGACAATAATGCAAAAATGTTACAGGAAGGTATTATGGAAGTCCTTCAGCCATACTTAGACGACGGTACATTGGTATGTAAGACAGGAAGAACATCTTTTGAAGATACATGTATTTTGAGATGGTCTCAGGAGACAGCTCAGCAGTGGTGTGAAAACTACTTATCATCTGAATATGCAGACGACAAGCTTGACATCGCATGCTCCGCATTTGACGGATTCTCTTATGGTATCAAAGCAGCATTGACAGGAGCTGGTTATACAGAAGAGGACTGGCCGTTAATTACAGGACAGGATGCAGAACTTATGGCAGTGAAAAATATTATCTCCGGAACACAGACAATGTCTATTTCCAAAGATACACGTAAACTTGCAGAAGTAGCTTCCACAATGGTTGACGCAGTTTGCCAGGGCAAAGAGCCGGAAGTAAATGATACAGAGACATATAACAACGGCAAAATTGTAGTTCCAACATATCAGTGCGAGCCTGTTCCGGTTGATAAAGATAATTACAAGGAAGTGTTAGTTGACACAGAATACTACACAGAAGACCAGTTAAAATAGGGAACATAAGAATGAAAGAGGCGGCGGGTTTCGCCGCCTTATTTATAGAAAAGGAGAGAGAGCAGATGTCAGATATTATTCTGGAGATGAATCATATTACAAAAGAATTCTCCGGTGTGAAGGCGCTGGATGATGTGAATCTGAAAGTGAAACGTGGCGAGATTCATGCTCTTTGCGGAGAAAACGGTGCAGGAAAGTCGACATTGATGAACGTTCTTTCCGGTGTGTATCCGTACGGAACATATAAAGGCGATATCGTGTACAATGGCGAAACCTGCCAGTTTCATAAAATCAAAGACAGTGAATCAAAAGGAATTGTTATCATTCATCAGGAATTGGCATTAAGCCCATATTTGTCCATTGCAGAGAATGTGTTCATGAGCAATGAGCAGACGAAGATGAAAGGGGTTATCGATTGGAAGACAACCCGTCTGAAATCAAGGGAAATGCTTTCAAAAGTAGGACTTGAGAATGAAAACGTAGACGCTCCGATTAATTCGCTTGGAGTAGGAAAGCAGCAGCTCGTAGAAATTGCAAAGGCGCTTGGCAAGAAAGTAGACTTGTTAATTCTGGACGAGCCGACGGCAGCATTAAATGATGAAGAAAGCGCGCAGCTTCTGGAAATCATGTTGAACTTAAAGAAACAGGGCGTCACATGTATTATTATTTCGCACAAACTGAACGAGATTAGTTATGTGGCGGATTCTATCACAATTATCCGAGATGGAAAGACGATTGAAACGTTACAAAAGGGCGTGGATGAGTTTTCAGAAGAGCGGATTATCAAAGGCATGGTAGGACGTGAGCTTACAAACCGTTATCCGGAACGAACAGACTGTCCGATTGGAGACGTCATTTTTGAGGTGAAGGACTGGAACGTATACCATCCGGAAGACGCACACCGGCATGTGATTCAGAACTTAAATATGAAGGTGCGCGCAGGGGAAGTCGTAGGACTTGCAGGCCTGATGGGAGCCGGACGTACGGAATTTGCCATGAGTATGTTCGGACACTCTTACGGTCAGAAGATTAGCGGAAAAGTATTCATGCATGGAAAAGAAGTAAGTACGAAAACAGTGCGGGATGCGATTAAAAATAAAATTGCCTATACTTCGGAAGACAGAAAGACCTATGGTCTTGTGTTAATCGAAGACATTAAAGAGAATATGACAATGGCGGCGATGCGGGAGTACTATTCCAAAAACGGTATTGTAAATAAGAATAAAGAAATTCTGGATGCAGAAGAATACAGAAAGAGAATTAATGTAAAGACAAATTCCATTCATCAGGAAGTAGGTTCTCTGTCTGGTGGTAACCAGCAGAAAGTCGTTTTAGCAAAATGGATGATGACGCTTCCGGATGTGTTAATCCTGGATGAGCCGACCCGAGGAATCGATGTCGGAGCAAAATATGAAATCTATTGTGTAATCAATGAGTTGGCGAAGGCAGGAAAGGCAGTCGTTGTAATCTCTTCCGAAATGCCGGAAATTATCGGTACATGCGACAGAGTCTATGTGCTGAATGAAGGCCATATTGCCGGAGAACTGAATCGAGAAGAATTATCTCAGGAGAAAATTATGCAATGTATCATGAAGGATAATAATGGGAAAGGGGAATAAACAATGGAAAAGAAGAAAACGGTAAATATAGACTTGAAGCAGTATATGATGTTGATTGCTCTTGTTGTTATTTTTGCTTTATTTTATGTACTATCAGACGGGAAAAATGCCAGCCCGACGAATATCAATAACTTAATTATGCAGAACGGGTATGTCGTTATCCTTGCAACAGGTATGCTCCTCTGTGTACTGACAGGTAACGTTGACCTTGGCGTAGGTTCTGTCGTTGCTTTATCAGGTGCAACAGCGGGTATCATTATGATTGATTATCAGATGTCTCCTGTGATTGCTGTTCTGGCAGCTTTGGCAGTCGGCTTGATTGCAGGTGTATTCGCAGGATTCTTCATTGCCTTCTTAAATATTCCGCCATTTGTCGTAACGCTTGCTACGATGTTGATGGGACGTGGACTTACGTATACTATCCTGGATGCGCAGACAAAAGGCCCTTTTGAAGATACATATTCAAAAATCGGAGGAGGATTCCTCCCAACAGTGCAGATTGATTTTGCAGGGGGAAAACTAGACCTTGTATGTATTGCAGTCGCAGTCGTTGTAACTATCCTTTTGATTTTATCGGAATTGAAAACAATCAAAACAAACAATAAATACGGATTCCCAAATATCACAACATGGCAGCTTGTTGAAAAAGATGCGATTATCATTGCTCTTGTGTGGTTCTTCTTCTACAAACTTGCATGTCATCATGGAATCCCGGTACAGCTCGTTATCATGGCTGTCATTGTTGGTATCTATCACTTTATTACAAGCAAGACCGTTGCAGGACGTCAGGTATATGCGCTTGGTGGAAATGCGAAGGCAGCGCGTCTGTCCGGTATCAACACAAAGAAAGTGTTCTTCTGGGTATACACAAATATGGGTGTTCTTGCCGCTGTAGCAGGTATCGTATTATCTGCCCGTAACGCTTCAGCGACACCAAAAGCAGGCGACGGTTACGAGCTTGACGCGATTGGTTCATGTTACATTGGCGGTGCAGCCGCAGCCGGTGGCGTAGGTACAATTATCGGAGCGGTTGTCGGAGCTTTCGTTATGGGTATCTTAAATAATGGTATGTCACTTGTTGGTATGTCAACAGACTTCCAGAAAGTAGTCAAAGGTATTGTACTGTTAGGAGCCGTTACATTTGACGTACTTTCAAGCAGAAAGAAAAACTAGTCTGAAGTAGGGACGGAGGCATTTGATGGAAAAGAATATACTCAAATATCAGAAAATTGTGGATAGCATTTATTCCGACATCAAAGGCCGGAAATTAAAAGACGGCGATAAACTGGATTCCGAACATGAGATTGGCGAAAAATTCAGTGTCAGCAGACAGACCGTACGTCATGCATTGGCGGTATTAGAAAAGGACGGCATTCTGGATAAACGTCAGGGAAGCGGGAACTATGTGGTAGTGCCGAAAGAAATGAAACTTCTGAATACGGGAACTTCTAAGACCATCACGATTGTGAGTACATATTTGAACAATTATATTTTTCCGCGGATTATCTCGGAGATAGAAAGCGTACTTGGAAAAAACGGCTATGCGCTTCGGATTGTATTTACTCACAATCGGTCAGATGGGGAACGCGCCATTTTGGAAAGGCTTCTCAAGGAAGAAGACATGGCGGGCATTATCATTGAGCCGACGAAGAGCGCGATTCCGAATCTGAATCAGGACTTGTATGAGAAGCTTTTGAAAAAAAATATTCCAATGCTGTTTTTTCATAGTTACTATGAAAACCTTCCGATTCCACACGTATCGATGAATGATGTCAAAGCAGGAAAGATAGCCACAGACTATCTGCTTGAGCGGGGACATAAGAATATCGCAGGCATCTTTAAAATGGATGACGGACAGGGCCCGCGCCGTTATCGAGGATATGCGGAGGCGCTTCTGAAACATAAGATTCATTTACGGGATGAGCAGGTCGTATGGATAGACAGCGAGGAACAAAAAAACTTACCTCTGAGTGCAGAACGGATTATGGACAGGTTAAGGGGATGTTCTGCCTGCGTCTGCTATAATGATGAGGTCGCATATAGTCTGATTCAGCTTCTGATGGAGCGTGGGATTCGGGTGCCGGAGGATATGTCGGTGATTAGCATTGACAATTCGGATTTATGCGTGCTTTCTCCGGTTCAGCTCACTTCGGTAAAACACCCGATGGAGCAGCTTGGACAGAAGGTTGCAGAGCAGTTTTTACAGATGCTCGATACTTCGAATCCGGATGTAACGTATGAATTTCAACCGGAGATAGTGGTTCGTGATTCTGTATGCCGTCATGACTCATGAGTAAATCTTTATGAAAATTGAAGAATGTTTTCCTTCTTGAAAACGCCTCTTTGATATGCTAGACTATAGGCTGATATAGTATCAGAACTATAAATGATGTGACCCGGAGGGGTGAAATGAGAAAAGGAATACGTTGGATTGCGTCTGTCCTTGCAGGCGCAATTTTTATGTCAAATTTTGGGATAGCCACATATGCGGCGGAGCCGGTAACGTATTTGGCGGAAGATGGAATTGAAAAACAGAAACAAGATGGAACCGAGAAGACGGAAGAAGAGCTGAAGGCGGAGATTCTCGAGAAAGCAAGAGAACTTCCGATTGAGACGAATCAAGTGAAGGGATGGCCGAAAGGACCGGAAATCTGCGGGGAAGCCGGTGTTGTCATGGATATGGAAAACGGGGCAATCCTATATGGGAAATCCATGGATAAGAAATATTATCCGGCGAGTATCACGAAGATTATGACGGCGCTTCTTGCGCTGGAGAATAGCCAGATGACGGATACAGTTACGTTTTCGGAGGAAAGTCTTGAGTGTCAGCACGACGGATATGCACATATCGCCATGAAGAGTGGAGAACAGATTACGATGCAGGATGCCCTGTATGCGATGATGCTTGCCTCTGCAAATGAGGTGGCGTATGCGATTGGAGAGACCGTCGGAGGAACTTACGAGAATTTCGTGGATATGATGAACGAACGGGCGAAGGAGCTTGGATGCGAGAATACAAATTTTGTAAATACAAATGGTATTTTTGACGAGAATCATTATGTTTCCGCGAAAGATATGGCATTGATAGCGAAGGAAGCATTTTCGAATGAGGAACTTCTGAAGATTATGCAGACTTTAGAATACACGATTCAGCCAACCAATATGGAAAGTGAAACGAGAACATTCCAGCAAAAACATAAGATGCTGCTTCAAGGAAAGTATTATGATTCCCGATGTATCGGAGGAAAGACCGGGTATACGGACTTATCTTATAATACATTGGTGACCGCTCTGGAGGAAGACGGAAGGCGAATCGTGGTGGTTATTCTTGGCTCACGAGACGAGACGTATGAGAATACAAAGGCATTGGCAGACTATGCGTTTCAGAAATTCCGGCAGATTCCGATTGCGGAGCATGAGACTTCAAAGAGAATTAGTAATATTCCGGAAGATGCAACGGTGACAATTCCAAAAGATGTGGAATTTGATGATTTGAAATATCGGACGAAAACAGACGGAGAGCTCCGCTATTTTTATAAAGACGAGTTGGTTGGAATGACAACCGCAACGATTCAGACGGAACAGAAGATTGAAAAGACGGAGAAGAAAAAAGAACAGAAAGAAGAAAAGGAAGAAAGTAAGAAAAACCTGTGGATAACCATAGGCATCGTGGCGGCGATTCTGATTCTGCTTGCGATTTTCCTGGAGATTCTTGTCATTCGAAGACGAAAAGCGAAGATTCGACGCAGGAAAGAACAGCAGAGAAGGCGGCAGAGGATGGAAGAGAGAAAATGGCGGGAATAGTTCGCCGGACAATGGAATAGAAGTGTGAAAAGGAGTACCTTACAATAACGACACAATCGTTTGATGAAGGTACTCCTTTTTGGCTAAAGTTAAGATTCGCTCTCAGTATTTGAAACAAAGCTGTGTTCTACGGTAATGACAAATTCATAGCGGGCGTCGTGCTCTTTTAATCTCTTACAAAGCGTGTCTTTTACCGCTGTCTGTTGTTCTGCATTGTAATCACGAGGGACAACGAGGTCGAAAATCAAGTTGATTTGTTTCTTGCCAACGACAACCCGGAAGTCATGAATGCTGCAGGAACTGTCAATTTCTGCAATTAGTGTATGCGCCAGATTTCGGATATTCACGACATGCTCATCCTCGACTTCAATCGGGTCCATATGTACGACAAGAAAGATTCCGAGATTTTCCATCGCATCCCGTTCAATTTTATCGATAACTTCATGTGATTCTTCAATATTGGATGTGTTCGGAACCTCGGCATGAATAGATGCCATGCTTCGGTTTGGGCCGTAATTGTGGACGATTAAATCGTGGGAACCGACTACGCCGTCATAGCTTTCTACAAACTGTTTGATTTTTAAATATTCTTCCGGGTCTGTCGCTTCGCCAAGAAGCGGTTCCAACGTATCTTTGGCAATACCGACACCCGCCCACATGACGACGAGCGCGACGCCGATGCCGACGATTCCATCAATATTAATTCCTGTAAACCGGAAGAACAATAAGGATAGAATGGTTGCGGATGTTGTCAGCACATCTCCCATCGAATCGGTAAACACAGCCATCATAACTTTGGAATCAATCTTTCTTCCTAATTTTCTGTTAAACAGTCCGAGCCATAGCTTGACTCCGATAGAAAGGATGAGAATCAAGACGGAAACCATCTGGAAATTCAGAACTTCCGGTGATTGAATCTTGCCGATTGAATCTTTCAAAAATGTAAATCCGACTTCTAATACGAGAAAAGATACGACAAGCGCGGAAATATATTCCATACGACCATGTCCGAAAGGATGTTTTTCGTCTGCCGGTTTACTCGCAATCTTGACTCCGACGAAGCTAATCATAGAGGAGCCTGCATCTGATAAGTTATTAAAAGCGTCTGCCATAACGGAGACACTGTGTACCAGAAGACCGACTGCAAACTTCACAATAAATAAAAATACATTACAAAAGATGCCTACAATACTCGCAAGAACACCATATGCGGTGCGGACAGACACCTTCTCGGTATGTTCATAATCTTTGATAAAATGTCTTACTAAAAATTCTGTCATAATATTTCCTTTCTGCTATTTGTGTTTCATATTGTTGCGATATTCCAATGCGGTGCTTCCTGTGTACTTTCGGAATTGCTTTGCAAAGTAAGCCGCGTCGGAATAGCCTACGTTTTGTCCAATCATATTTGCGTGAAGAGTGGTTTCTCTTAATAATTTTTTCGCTTCTTCCATTCGGATTTGTGAAAGAAGCTGAAGAGGAGTCAGCCCGTATTTTTTCTTGACACATCTTGAAATATATGCGGGGTGAAAAGAAAATTGCTGTGAAAGCTCCGTAAGACTAAATGGTTTCTGATAGTTTAAAAGCAGATAGTCATATATCTCCTCCGCCAGGCTTTTTTCATTTTGAGGGCTGTTGCAGCCGGAGATAATGGCGAGTATATTCATGAATAAAATCTGATACTCTATCTGCGAAGCAACCGAAGGAAAGAACAACTTCTGTTGGTTATAACGGTCGATTTTCACCAACGAGATTTGTTCCATGCAGGAGTCCAGCTTTTCCTTGCCATTTTTCGGAATTTCCCCAAATTGAGGAATGGAGATGGTAAACGGTTCTTTCTGATAATATTTGTTTTTGTTCATTTTTTTTGTCAGGCTGATTGATGGAGCCTCGGATAAAGAAAACACGCCTTCTGTGGAAAAGTGAATCCATGAAAATACGGTATCTTCTTCACAATGACGATATCCCATATGAATATGTTCGGGCAGAAGAATCAGAAAATTACCCTCGTGAACAGCAAATTGTCTCGTATCCTCTTCCATATAAAGGGTTCCTTTTTTGACATAAATTAAATCAAACGTATTATGGATGGAACGACGTTCGTGTCTATCGCCTTTTCGAAAAATAGAAACACCACCGACAATCAAATGCGGCATGGGCGGACACGTAAAATTGATATACATAATGACGGCAAATCCTTTCTAATAGAAACTTAAAATTGGATAATATGATGATATTCATTGTATGATATTACTATAATTTCCAAAAATATACAAGATTATATTAATTTTATTATATAAATATGGTTCGAAATATTATATAAAATGTGGGTATTTTCCATTTTATCGTTGAAAATGTCATATTATAATGCAGTTAAGAAAATCCGGATGATAAAATGTTAGGAGGAACGAAGAATGAAGGCAACAGAGATTATCGCAAAAGATTTAGAAGAGATTTATATTGGAAATCTGAATACAGTCGAGGCGGATTTACAGCTTCCGGAAAAAGGAAGAAATGGTTCTACATTTACATGGGAATCAAAAGAAATCTTATTTATCAGCCATGAAGGAAAGGTAACAAGACCTTCACATGGGGTTGGAAATCGAAAAGTAGTTTTAGAGGTGTGTGCAGAATATGAAGGTGAGAAAGCCACAAAAAGTTTTGAAGTAACGGTTCTTGAAGAGCCAAGAAAAATCAAGATTGTTGAAGTGGAAGATGTGAAGGTTGAAGCTGCTTTTGGAGAACGGGCAGAACTTCCACCGGTTGTTATCGTAACGGAGGAGACGGGAGATTTTATTACGCTTCCGGTTGTATGGGAAGATTATGAACCTTGTAGTGAGGAGAAAACAATCATTGTAAATGGAGAAATCGAAGGAGAGGAAATGCAGGCGAAGGCTTCGATTTCCTACCGTTTGGAATGTACAGAGAAGGAGAAAGAATATCGGACGGATATAGTGGAATCTTTTGCACCCGGAACAGTCCGTCTTTTGAAAGGAACGGTCTTTGCTGAGGCGCAGGAACGGATGTTTTCATTTATCAGAAGCGTGGATGCAGATGAACTCTTATACAATTTCCGGATTGCGGCCGGTCTTGATACAAAAGGGGCAGAGCCAATGACAGGGTGGGATGCGCCGGATTGCAAGTTGAAAGGCCATACGACAGGCCATTATTTATCTGGAATTGCACTTGCGTATTCAGTGACCGGAGAAGAGGAGTTGAAAGAAAAATTAGATTATCTCGTGGAAGAACTGGCGAAGTGTCAGCAGGGGCTGGAAGAGAAAGGATGGCATAAAGGCTTCCTCAGCGCATATGGCGAGGAACAGTTTGACCTTCTGGAAGAATACACAAAATATCCTACTATTTGGGCGCCGTATTATACGTTAGATAAGATATTATCCGGATTATATGACTGCTATATGCTTGCCGGAAATGAAACGGCGCTTACGATTCTGAAAGGAGCCGGACAATGGGTATATGACAGACTTTCCCGTCTTACGAGAGAACAAAGGGATAAGATGTGGTCGATGTACATTGCGGGAGAGTTTGGCGGGATGATAGGGATTCTTGTGAAACTATATCGTGCGACAGGGGAAAAAATCTATGCACAGGCGGCAGAATATTTTCAGAATGAGAAGCTGTTCTATCCGATGGCTGAGAACAAAGACACCCTAAAAGATATGCATGCCAACCAACATATTCCTCAGATTATCGGAGCGCTTGAAATGTTCAAAGCAACAGGGGAGAAGAGAGATTTTCTGATTGCGGATTCATTCTGGCATATGGTAAGCGGACATCATACATATACAATTGGCGGTACAGGAGAGACGGAAATGTTCCATGCACCGGACCATCTTGTGGATTTTATTTCCGATAAAACAGCAGAAAGTTGTGCGACTTATAATATGCTGCGGCTTACGTCGGGATTGTTCCGGTTGAATCCGAAGGCATCCATGATGGATTATTATGAAATCGGACTTTACAATCATCTGATGGCTTCAGCAAGCCATACATGTGATGGAGGAACGACATATTTTATGCCATTACGTCCGGGAAGCCAGAAGATATTCGATACAGATGAAAACACATGTTGCCATGGAACCGGATTGGAAAGCCGTTTCCGTTATATGGAAGATATTTATATGAAGAATGATAACTGTGTGTATGTAAATCTTTATATTCCATCCCAGGTAAGTATACAGGATTTCTTTATGAAACAGGAAATTACTGTGGATGGTGTACACAAGTTTGCGATTGAGACATGTGGAGAACAAGAGATTGCCTTTCGTGTTCCGGCGTGGAGCAAAGAATGTGTCGTTGTGGTAAATGGTGAAAGGTTTACAAAGAGAAATTCCGATGGCTATATTCATGTGAAACGGGAATGGAAGGTGGAGGACGAAGTTGTGATAGAGTTGTCTTATGAATTTCGATTCGCAGTTTCAAATGATGACGAACGGTATGTAAGCGTGGTGTATGGTCCGTATATTTTGGCAGAGTTATCCGAAGAAGAAACTTATAGAAAGGCTCCGGATTTATCGCGCATGGAACGAGTGATGGATGGAAATCATCTGCGATTTATGGAAGGAAATAGGATATTTGTTCCAATGGCAGATATAGCAGAGGAAAAATACCATGCATATTTTTTGAGAACCTAGGATATTTTATTTGAAGAAGGCAAAAATACGAAAAAGAATGAAACTCCTCTTGACTCTTTATATGTTTCGTTATTATAATAAAGCATATATGGGAAAAACAATGACGAAGACAGTAGAATTTTTCCGAAAGGTATAGCGAGCCGGGGATGGTGGAAGACCGGTACGAGTAAGAATTATTTGAATATCACTTCTGAGTTGCAGATGCTGAAAGTTGGAAAGACGATTAAGCAATGCCGGTTTTCTACCGTTAAAAAGAACGCATATGATAGTATGATGTAACAGGTGGTATAACGATAGCTCTAGCCCTCGTCCTTTTACAGGACGGGGGCTTTTTGCGCGAAGACAAAGATTGACTGCGGATAGAAGAAAGTATGTAATGAGCATGCTTGCATAAGTGTAATTACATACTTTCTTCTATCCATAGGCTGGCTGGCCGCGACCGAGCAGCTACGCTGCGAGGTGCAGTCAGTCTTTAGCAAAATCTTCTTATATATGAAGGGGACAGGGCTATTTGCAAAAAGGGACACACTAAAATTCAATTCGGGACGTAGTAAAGTGTAAAAAGTGTACGTCCCCAAGAGAGGAGAATAAAGCAATGTATCAGAAAGTTTCTACAGATTTGAAATTTGTGGACCGCGAGAAGAAGATTGAGAAGTTCTGGGAAGAGAACAATATTTTTGAGAAGAGTATGGAGAACCGCAAAGAGGGTGAGACTTACACATTCTATGACGGACCTCCGACAGCCAATGGAAAGCCGCATATCGGACACGTATTGACTCGTGTTATCAAGGATATGATTCCAAGATACCGTACAATGAAAGGGTACATGGTACCGAGAAAGGCCGGATGGGATACACATGGTCTTCCGGTAGAGCTTGAAGTGGAGAAGCTTCTTGGCTTAGATGGCAAAGAGCAGATTGAAGAATACGGTTTAGAGCCGTTCATCAACAAATGTAAAGAAAGTGTCTGGAAGTACAAAGGTATGTGGGAGGATTTCTCCGGTACTGTTGGTTTCTGGGCCGATATGGAGCATCCATATGTCACATATGACAATAACTTCATCGAGTCCGAGTGGTGGGCGCTGAAGAAAATCTGGGACAAAGGACTCCTTTACAAAGGATTCAAGATTGTTCCTTACTGCCCACGTTGCGGAACTCCGCTTTCCGCGCAGGAAGTAGCACAGGGATACAAGGATGTCAAAGAGCGTTCCGCAATCGTTCGTTTCAAAGTAAAAGATGAAGACGCGTATATCCTTGCTTGGACAACAACACCTTGGACACTTCCATCTAACATCGCACTCTGTGTAAATCCGGAAGAGGACTACGCGAAGGTAAAAGCGGCAGACGGTTATGTATATTACATGGCTTGCGCGCTTCTTGACACAGTACTCGGAAAGCTTGCGACAAAGACAGAGGATGGAGAAGAGACTCCGGCTTACGAGATTTTAGAGACATATAAAGGAACGGATTTAGAGTATAAAGAATACGAGCCGTTGTATCAGTGTGCGGCAGATTGCGCAGAAAAGCAGAACAAAAAGGCATTCTATGTGACATGCGACACATATGTAACATTGACAGACGGTACAGGTGTTGTTCATATCGCTCCTGCATTTGGTGAAGACGATGCGAAGGTAGGAAGAAAATATGATATGCCATTCGTACAGCTTGTCGATGAAAAAGGTGAGATGGGAGAGACAACTCCGTTTGCCGGATTATTTGTGAAAAAAGCTGACCCGGAAGTGTTAAAAGACTTGGAAGAAAGACAGCTTCTTTTTGAGGCTCCAAACTTTGAGCATAGCTATCCGCACTGCTGGAGATGTGATACGCCGCTCATCTACTATGCGCGCGAATCATGGTTCATCAAGATGACAGAAGTGAAGGACGACTTGATTCGCAACAACAATACAATCAACTGGATTCCGGAAAGTATCGGAAAAGGACGTTTCGGCGACTGGCTTGAGAACGTACAGGACTGGGGTATCAGCCGTAACCGTTACTGGGGAACTCCGTTAAATATCTGGGAGTGTGAATGCGGACACCAGCATTCTATCGGAAGCATTGCAGAGTTAAAAGAAATGTCCGATAACTGTCCGGATGATATCGAGCTTCACCGCCCATACATCGATGAAGTGACGATTCGTTGTCCGAAGTGTGGAAAACCGATGCATCGTGTACCGGAAGTAATCGACTGCTGGTTCGACAGCGGTTCCATGCCGTTCGCACAGCATCACTACCCATTCGAGAACAAAGACTTATTCGAGCAGCAGTTCCCGGCAGATTTCATTTCCGAGGCTGTTGACCAGACAAGAGGATGGTTCTACTCTTTACTTGCTATTTCTACGCTCGTATTTAACGAGGCTCCGTACAAGAACGTTATCGTTCTCGGACATGTGCAGGATGAGAAGGGACAGAAGATGAGTAAGTCCAAAGGAAATGCGGTAGACCCATTTGAAGCATTGGAACAGTACGGAGCAGATGCAATCCGCTGGTACTTCTATGTCAATAGTGCGCCATGGCTTCCGAACCGTTTCCATGGCAAGATTGTAACAGAAGGTCAGAGAAAATTCATGGGAACATTGTGGAATACGTATGCATTCTTCGTTCTCTATGCGAATATTGATGAGTTTGACGCAACAAAATATACATTAGAGTATGACAAACTTCCGGTTATGGATAAATGGTTGTTGTCTAAGCTGAATACATTGATTCAGACAGTCGATAATAACTTGGAGAACTACAGAATTCCGGAGACGGCAAGAGCGCTTCAGGATTTCGTAGATGATATGAGTAACTGGTATGTAAGAAGAAGCCGCGAGCGTTTCTGGGCAAAAGGAATGGAGCAGGATAAGATTAATGCGTACATGACGCTTTACACTGCCCTTGTAACAGTTGCGAAAGTAGCGGCTCCTATGATTCCGTTCATGACAGAAGACATTTACCAGAACCTTGTAAGAAGCATCGATAAGACGGCGCCGGAGAGTATCCACCTCTGTGACTTCCCTGTTGCAAATGAGGAGTGGATTGACGTAGAGTTGGAAGAGAACATGGACGAAGTCCTGAAGATTGTTGTGATGGGACGTGCCTGCCGTAACACAGCGAACATCAAGAACCGCCAGCCAATCGGAAAAATGTTCGTGAAAGCAGAAAAAATCCTTCCGGAATTCTATCAGGAAATCGTGGAAGAAGAGTTAAACGTAAAAGAAATGGAATTTACAGATGACGTTAGAGCATTTACTTCCTATACATTCAAACCGCAGCTTAAGACAGTCGGACCGAAATACGGAAAACTTCTCGGAGGAATTAAAGCACATCTTGCAGAGCTGGACGGAAATGCAGCTATGGATGAGTTGAATGCATCCGAAAGTCTGAAGTTTGAAGTAAACGGTCAGGAAGTAACATTGTTCCGCGAAGATTTACTCATTGATATGGCACAGACAGAAGGTTATGTATCCGAAGGAGACAACACGATGACAGTTGTGCTTGATACAAACCTGACAGAAGAACTTCTGGAAGAAGGTTTTGTTCGTGAAATCATCAGTAAGATTCAGACGATGCGTAAGGAAGCAGACTTTGAAGTGATGGATAAAATCAAAGTATACTACGACGGAACAGAGAAGGCAGAAGCTGTATTTGCAAAATACGCAAAAGAAATCGGAGAAGAAGTTCTCGCAACAGAAGTAGTAAAAGGAACACCGGCAGGCTATACAAAAGAATGGAACATCAACGGTGAACAAGTATCTATGGGCGTAGAGAAATAGGAGGGGCAGTGATGCGTACAACATTTGAAAAAGAGAAATTTCAGGAAGTTGTAAAAAATAATGTAAAAAGACTTTACAGAAAAACGATTGAAGAGGCGAATCAGCAGCAGTTGTTTCAGGCAGTTTCCTATGCGGTAAAGGATGAAATCATTGATAAATGGCTTGCGACACAGGAACAGTTTAAGAAAAATGACCCGAAAACGGTGTACTATATGTCTATGGAGTTCCTGATGGGGCGCGCTCTCGGCAATAACCTGATTAACATGACGGAATATAAGGAAGTAGCAGAGGCGCTGGACGAGATGGGAATCAACCTGAATGCCATCGAAGACCAGGAGCCGGATGCAGCTCTTGGAAACGGCGGACTTGGACGTCTCGCCGCATGTTTCCTTGATTCTCTTGCAACACTCGGATACGCAGCTTACGGCTGCGGTATCCGTTATAAATACGGAATGTTCAAGCAGAAGATTGAAAACGGCTATCAGATTGAGACTCCGGATGATTGGTTAAAAGACGGGAATCCATTCGAGGTTCGTCGTGATGAATACACGAAGGAAGTCAGATTCGGAGGAACTATCCGCATTCACTATAATGAAGAGACAAAGAGAAATGAATTTATTCAGGAGAATTTCGAGTCGGTTCGTGCAATCCCATACGATATGCCAATCGTAGGATATGGAAATAACGTGGTAAACACACTTCGTATCTGGGACGCGGAAGCGATTACGAATTTCCATCTGGATTCTTTTGACCGCGGAGAATATCAGAAAGCGGTCGAACAGGAGAACCTTGCGAAGACAATCGTAGAAGTATTGTATCCGAATGATAATCATTACGCAGGAAAAGAGCTTCGTCTGAAACAGCAGTATTTCTTTATCTCTGCAAGTTTGCAGGAAGCGATTGCAAAATATTTGAGAGAGCATGATGATATCCGTAAATTCCATGAAAAAGTAACGATTCAGATGAACGATACGCACCCGACAGTTTCTGTAGCAGAGCTTATGAGACTTTTGATGGATGAGCAAGGATTAGAATGGGATGAAGCATGGGAGATTACGACAAAGACATGTGCGTATACAAACCATACGATTATGGCAGAAGCTTTGGAGAAATGGCCGATTGATTTATTCCAGAGACTCCTTCCTCGTGTATACCAGATTATCGAAGAAATCAACCGTCGTTTCGTCGATGAGATTCGTGCAAAATACCCTGGCAACGAAGAGAAGGTTCGTAAGATGGCGATTCTCTATGATGGACAGGTGAAGATGGCTCATCTCGCGATTGTGGCAGGTTATTCCGTAAACGGTGTGGCAAGGCTTCACACAGAGATTTTGAAGCATGAAGAATTGAAAGATTTCTATGAAATGATGCCGGAGAAATTCAACAATAAGACAAACGGTATCACACAGAGACGTTTCTTATTACATGGAAATCCGCTTCTTGCAGATTGGGTAACAGCTCATATCGGAAAAGGATGGATTACAGATTTGTCTCAGATGGAGAAGTTAAAACCGCTTGCAGAAGACCCGAAAGCCCTGGAAGAGTTTATGAATATTAAATATAAGAATAAAGAAAGACTCGCAAAATATATTCTTGAGCATAACGGTGTGGAAGTGGACCCGCGCTCCATTTTCGACGTGCAGGTAAAACGTCTTCATGAGTACAAACGTCAGTTATTGAACATTCTGCATGTGATGTATCTGTATAATAAAATCAAAGAGCATCCAGAGTTATCTTTCTATCCGAGAACATTTATCTTTGGAGCGAAAGCGGCAGCGGGATATCGTCGTGCGAAACAGACGATTAAGTTAATCAATTCGGTAGCGGATGTGATTAACAATGACAGAAGCATCAACGGCAAACTGAAAGTCGTATTTATCGAGGATTACCGCGTATCCAATGCGGAACTGATTTTTGCGGGAGCAGACGTTTCCGAACAGATTTCTACAGCCTCCAAAGAAGCGTCCGGAACAGGTAACATGAAGTTCATGTTAAACGGTGCGCCGACACTTGGAACGATGGATGGAGCCAATGTGGAAATCGTGGAAGAAGTCGGAATCGAGAATGCGTTTATTTTCGGTTTGAGTTCTGACGAAGTTATCAATTTTGAAAATCATGGCGGATACAATCCGGTAGATATCTATAACAATGATTGGGAAATCCGACGCGTGGTAGACCAGCTTGTCGATGGAACATATTCTCATGGGGATAAAGAGATGTATCGGGATTTGTACAACTCACTCTTGAATACACACAGCAGCGACAGAGCCGACACATACTTTATTCTGAAAGATTTCAGAAGCTATGCGGAGGCACAGACAAGAGTAGAAGAGGCATACAGAGATAAAGAAAGATGGGCAAAAATGGCATTGCTTAATACTGCATCTTGTGGTAAATTTACATCAGATAGAACCATCCAGGAATATGTGGATGATATCTGGAAACTCGACAAGGTGACAGTAGACTTATAGGAGGTATGCTTATGATTTATGACAATTTTGTGATGGAAGAGGGCATAGATGGTTTTCATGGAGCGACAGAAGTGATGGGAGGCTATGGACATATGGGTGATAGTATTGCCGTAATTCTCGTATCCTTATATTTACTTCTTCTTGGAACGCTTTTTATCGGAATGATTGCGGATTATCTGCTTCGCGGATTTGGACTGTATAAGCTTGGAAAAGCGGAAGGAAAGAATAATTGCTGGCTGGCATTTATTCCGTTTGCAAGAGCTTACTTCCAGGGAGAGTTAAGCGGGGAGATTCGCTTTAAGAAGAAGTCTTTGAAGACGCCGGGACTTTGGCTTGTACTCATTCCGATTATCGGAGGCGTTCTGGCAGTTGTCGGATATTTTATGTTTACGATTGTGATGGTCATCGGTGCAATCAGTGCAAACAGCACATATAATCCAGCCGGCATGATATCCGGTTTGCTTGTATTTCTCGTCATTGCACTTGTTGTCATGATTCTGTATCAGGCAGTGATTCATGTGTTGTATGTACTTGTAAATCACCAGATTTATGAGAGATATACTTCCAAGAATATGGCGATTATACATGCGATTTTAGGAGTGTTACTTCCTCTTTATGAGCCAATCTGCCTGTTTGTGTTCGGAAGACGTGCGGAGCAGGAGTGTGAAGAGCAGCAGATTCCACCGAGTGATTTCCAACAAAGTTATGTTGAGATGCCGGTTTCCGAAGAACAGGCACATACAGAAGAAACAAATGAATAAGTTGTAGTCATAATGTGAAAGATTGCGGAATATCTTATATATAAGAGATATTTCGCAATTTTTTTTGATGATAGGAAATTCTTTCGGAATACTATTTCATAAACATACACTTCTTGTGTAATACAAGCCTGGGGGCAGAGAATCAGAGGAGGAATACTATGAACAGAAAATTTCAAAAAGTGGCGGCAGCAACCATATGTTTCCTATTGATTCCGTATATTTTCACCGTATTTATGAATGGAAATCATATGAAAAAGAATAGAAGTAATTCTTTTAAGCAAGTAAAAATAGAGTCTGGAAATTCATGGAAAAAGGTGTCATGGGAAGAGTATTTCGTCGGTATTCTGGCGAAAGAAATCGATGTGTTTTACGAGGACGAGGCATTGAAAGCTCAGGCAGTTCTAACCCGGACAAATCTCTATCGGGAGATAGAAGAAGATAAGGATGTGATTCTTCCGGGTGATTATATGACATATGGAGACATGGAGAAAACGTGGGGGAAGAAAAAGGCAAAACAAATCAGAAAACATTTACAGAAAGTTATGGAAGAGACGGAAAATAAAATTCTTCTTTATGAAGGGAAACCTGCAGTTGCTCCGTTTCACAGGTTGAGCAACGGGAGTACACGAGACGGTACAGAAGCTTTTGGAAATGATGGATATCCGTACTTAAAAAAGAAAGAGTGTCCGAAAGATGTGGAATCGAAATTACAATTGCAGACGTTGACGCTGACATATGAGGAAGCCAAGGAATATTGTCAGCCATTTTTGATGGCGGTAAAAAAAGAAGAAAGTGAACGGGAATTTACGGCAGAAGATTTTGAGGTTCTAAAGGTCGATTCCACCGGCTATGTCATGAAAATCCGAATTGGAGATACTGCATATTCCGGTGAAAAATTCCGCGATGCGTTAGCGCTTCCATCGGGCTGTTTTACATTGCAGGACCAGGAAGGAAACTTGAAGATTACGACAAAAGGAGTTGGACATGGAGTTGGAATGAGCCAGTATACGGCAAATGAACTGGCAAAAGAAGGGAAGAACTATGAAGAAATCTTGAACTATTTTTTTGAAGGAATCGAATGCAAACAGGTCGCTGAAATTTTATTAAATATCGAATAATGCCATCACTTTCTGGCAAAAATAAGGTCAGAGGTGATGAAAATGAAAAAAAATCTAGAACCTTCCAATAAAGGGAAGGGCATTGCTGCAGCCTTAGTCATCTGTTTCGTCGCGGCCATCGCTATGGTGGGAACATATACATTTAACCGATATAAAGACGGAACAAAACAAGAGCTTGCGCGGATTGAAGAAGAGAAAACAGAAGAAAAAGAGACGAAGAACACAAGCGTAAACCAGGACATGGTATCAAATACGCCGGAGACTCCGGTCAATGAAGAAGTTAACGTCATAGAGGAAGAAGTCGCAGCAGAAAAACCAATCCAAAATGATACGTCCGGTGGAACTGGAAAATTATCTTTTGCACCGCAGCTTAACTTCAATGAAGATAAACTCATTCTCTGGCCGGTAGATGGAGAAGTGCTTATGAGCTACAGCATGGATAAGACGGTATACTTTAAGACGCTGGACCAGTATAAATATAATCCGGCGCTGATTATCGGAGGTGCGGTAGGAGACCAGGTATTATCGGCAGCAAAAGGTGTCGTGAAATCGATTGATGTTACGGCGGAAACCGGCACGACAGTCACAGTAGACTTAGGAAATGGCTATGAAGCAATCTATGGACAACTGAAAGAAGTACCGGTAAAAGTTGGAGATTATGTAGAAACAAAGACAGTGTTAGGGTATCTAAGCGAACCAACGAAATATTATAGTGTAGAAGGGTGTAACCTGTATTTCCAGATGAAAAAAGACGGGGAACCGATAAATCCACTGGAATATCTCGGAGAATAATTTAATTGGGGACGTAGTATTTTGTCATTTTACTACGTCCCCAATTGAGTTTTGCCCTGTCCCTTTTTAAGTTTTACTCTGTCCCCTACGTATCTGTTATCCTAATAAATATACATACATTACTACAAAGTGACAGGCGCTTCCTGCCATTACGAAGAGATGGAAAATTTCGTGGCTTCCAAAATTCTGGTGTTTTGAATTGAAGATGTTTAGTTTCAATCCATAAATAATACCTCCGATGGTATAAATGATACCTCCGACTAAGAGCCAAATGAAAGCCGGTGTGGGAAGTTTCGCATAAATAGTTGGAAACGCAAGAATACAAGTCCAACCCATAGCAATATATAAGATGGAAGAAAACCATTTCGGGCAATAAATCCAGAAAGCTTTAATCAAGATACCGATGATGGCAATGCTCCACACGATAGCGAGGAGAGTATAACCAACGCGTCCTTTTAGAACGAGAAGACATACGGGTGTATAACTTCCTGCAATCATGACAGAAATCATCATATGGTCAAATTTTTTCAAACGCTTATTGATTTTCTCAGAAATATCAAGAGAGTGATAAATCGTACTTGCGCTGTAGAGTAAAATTAAGCTTCCGATATAAACGGCGAAAGAGATAAAATAGATTTTATCTGCTTTGTGTGCTGCCTTGATTAGAAGAGGAGCGGCCGCAATGACAGCGGCTACCGCTGCGATAAAGTGTGTAATGGCGCTTCCGGGGTCTTTTAATTTGAGAATTTTTGTTGACATGGAAATCCCTCCTGTTGATATAATATATTATAAGTAGTTTTCAAAACTATATTAAGTATATTCAAATACTACTACAATTATTCAAAAAAAGCAACCACATGATTGAAAATAGTTTTCTGATAGGATATCATAAAAACAAATAAAACGACGGAGAAGAGAAGAAATGAAAGTAGCAGTTATTCTTACAGGATTTTTGAAAGATTATGTAGAAGCGTTAAATATAGATTGTGAAATGTCTTTTTTTGTTTATAAAAATTTTGCCCATGCAGGGGAACTTTATATGGAATTGGAGAAAGACTATGATGGTTTCCTTGTAAGCGGGCCGGTTCCGCGAGCTGCCATATGTAGAAGGGCAGGTAAAGCAGTCAAGCCGGTTGTGTCTTTTGGAAGTAATGCATTGTGCTATTACGAAACGTTTTTCCAAGTCCAATATAAGGAAAAGGATTTTTATCTGGAAAGAGGATATTTTGATTTATTAGAGTGGGCTTCGAACGCGCAATCTATCTACCCGTATTTAGAACGGGGAGAGTTCAGCTCTTTATTGTATGATGTTTACCGGAATACAAATTCCTATACATTAGAACAATTGTGTGACATGGAAGAAAAAATAAAAAACAAGCATATTCGTCTTTGGAAAGAGAAGAGGATTCAATATTCGGTAACGCGATTTAGCAATATTATGCCAGACCTTTTGGAAAATGGAGTAAAAACGTATTTTGTTTATCCAAAACATGAGATTCTGCAAGAGTCATTGACAGTACTTTTACAGGATATTCATCTAAAAACAATGGTTCATACACAAAATAAGATGACTGCTTTGAATGAACGTTTTGTAGACCCTGGATTTCTTCCGGTGGAGAAGAAGAAGAGTTCTTTTGAAATTGTAGATGACTATGATATGAGGTGCAGACAAATAAGCAGGAAAACAGGCCTTGCACTTAATTATGTGCAGCGCTTGACAGGGGCTTTTGAACAATTGGATGAGGAACGTGTGACTTCTCAAACACTTTCCGAAGCGCTTCATATTACAACACGTAGCGCAAACCGTTTGTTGAGCAAATTGTCAGCAAGCGGAATAGTAGAAGAAATCGCACATCAACAGAATTTTACAAGGGGGCGTCCAGAGAAGATATATCGACTGAAATCTGATTAGAAAAGAAATGGGCTCAAAGGAGGAATATCACAAACCTTTGAGCCTATTTGTAAGTTATGATAATTTATGCTGTTCCAGCCATCTAATTGTACAGTATGCAAAAGCGGCAACCGCATTTTTCATACCGCTTTCATTGAATATTCTCATACTTGGAAGCTTAAATGAAGATTTTTGTTCTGCATTTTGTTTGAAGTATCCAGTATCACGTTTTTTCTTTAAGTCTTTTCTGATACAGAAAGTGGAAATTGGAATTCCGAAGAATTTCTGTACGGAAAGAACTAATACTGCAAAGGCTGCCAGTTCTGGACGTTTTGCGGCTTCCGCAGCTCCGGTTACAATGATTCCGGCAACTGTGGAGCCGGCAACAGGTGGCGCTGCTATCAGAGCATATTCCCGTCCAAATAGTAAAGAGCCGACTGTAAAGCAGATGAGTGCAATTGCTCCGATAGAGACTAAAGAAATTACAACGGTTTTCCATTCCCGAATCATATCTTCCAGGTTGATTAATGTTCCGATATTGGTAATCATGAATGCTGTACCGAAATTACTCATTACAGTAACAAGGCCGGATTGGGTTGTGATATCTTTCGGTAAAATCCCACTCCAAAATCCCGCAAGAAATAATACGCAGGCAAATAATAATGATGAAATTGCTCCTTTTGTTTTCTTAGATAAAATTTCTCCAATAGAATAGACGACCAGACAGCCTGTAATACAAGTCAAAGGGTTCCAAAAACTCATACTTTCGTTCCTCCTAACGTTTTTCATTTTACATATTTGTCTGACGTGTACACGTACGCATAACTTCATAAAAGTCGTTATGTCTTTAATTAAAGACGAATAAAAGACGTAATAATGAAATCATGTTTCTGGATAATCGATTATTTACTGTAAATATTGCATATAATACAAGTGTTAGTCAACGATAATTAGTAAATTTGTTTAAAATAAACAAATGAAAAAGAAATAATTGTATAAAATAGCGTCCTTAAATATGACTTTAAATAAAAGGAATAGTGTCTTTATTTAGATGAGCAAATTTGTTTCGAAGAAAGTATCAGATTTGACAAGTAAATTATTATTTGATATACTGAACGAGTTGACTTTGTATATACCCTTTACTTGGTGGCAGGTAGAGGGTATTTTTTGATGGAAAATGGGGATTTTTATATGGAAAATATGAATTTTGAGAATCTGGGACTATGCCCGGAAATAGTAAAAGCAGTAAAATACATGGGATTTGAAGAGCCGTCGCCAATTCAGGCAAAAGCGATTCCGGTGATGATGGAGGGCAAAGACTTAATAGGTCAGGCGCAGACCGGAACAGGGAAAACAGCGGCATTTGGGATTCCGTTGTTACAGAAAATCAATCCAAAGAATAAGAAACTACAAGGGATTGTGCTTTGTCCGACACGTGAGCTTGCGATTCAGGTGGCGGAGGAAATTCGTTCTCTTGCAAAATATATGCATGGAATTAAGGTACTTCCAATCTATGGCGGTCAGGAAATTGTAAAGCAGATTCGTTCTTTAAAGAGCGGAACACAGCTTATCATAGGAACACCTGGGCGTGTAATGGACCATATGAGAAGAAAAACGATTAAAATGGATGAGATTCATACCGTTGTTCTGGATGAGGCGGACGAGATGTTAAACATGGGCTTCCGGGAGGACATCGAAACGATTTTAGAGGGAGTTCCGGAGGAGAGACAGACGGTTTTATTCTCGGCAACCATGCCAAAGCCGATTCTTGAGATTACGAAGAAATATCAGAAGAACGCAGAAGTGATTAAAGTAACGAAGAAAGAATTGACGGTTCCGAATATCGAGCAGTTCTATTATGAAGTGAAACCAAAGAATAAAGAAGAAGTATTGAGTCGTCTTTTGGACATTTATACACCGAAGCTTTCGGTTGTATTCTGCAATACGAAGAAACAGGTAGACCTTCTGGTGAACGCGCTTCTTGGAAGGGGATACTTTGCCGCAGGACTGCATGGAGATATGAAACAGGAACAACGTGACCGGGTGATGCAGGGATTCCGAACCGGGAAAACGGAGATTCTTGTTGCGACAGATGTGGCTGCCCGCGGAATTGATGTGGATGAAGTGGAAGCGGTATTCAATTATGATTTGCCGCAGGACGATGAATATTATGTACACCGCATCGGAAGAACAGGTCGTGCGGGACGTATCGGGCGTTCATTTTCTTTCGTGTCCGGAAGAGAAGTGTACAAATTGAAAGAAATTCAGCGCTACTGTAAGACGAAGATTTATGCACAGAAAGTACCGTCTTTGAATGATGTTACGAATACGAAGATTGAAAATATACTGGATGAGGTGGAGCGTATCATAGAAAATGAAGAGCTGACACCGATGATTGAAGCGATTGAGAATAAGGTAAATCATTCGGACTATACGGCGATGGATTTTGCGGCGGCATTTCTACAGATGTGTGCAGGAAGAACGAAAGAAGAAAATGAAGATGAGTTTGACTTTGGAGATACCGGAGCCGAAGAGCCGGGCATGGTAAGGCTTTTTATCAATATCGGCAAGAAACAGAAAGCAAGACCGGGAGATATCGTAGGAGCTCTTGCAGGGGAGAGTGGTATGCCTGGTAAATTAATCGGAACGATTGACATGTTTGACAAGTATACTTTCGTAGAAGTTCCGAGAGAATATGCGAGAGATGTTCTGGAAGCTATGAAGCACGCCAAGATTAAAGGAAAATCAATTGCAATCGAACCTGCGAACCAAAAGTAAAAAAACTGGCATGGTCTAGAAGTGGAATATTGGCGGTTTTCATATAACCAGAGCAGTGTTATGATTGATCTAACGAAAATGCCTTATGAAGGTGTTAAGAAAGGATGAGATTCATGAGAAAAGAGAACATTACGCTGATAAAAGTAACAGAAACTGCCTTAATGGCTGCGCTTTGTTATGTGACATTTACATTTTTGCAGATAAAAATCCCACTTCCTGGCGGGGATGCAAGTTCGATTCATATTGGAAATGCAGTCTGTGTACTCGCGGCGTTGATGCTTGGCGGAGTCTATGGAGGACTGGCAGGAGCAATTGGAATGTCGATTGCGGATATTATGGACCCGATTTATATTACGGTAGCGCCGAAGACATTTGTCTTGAAGCTATGTATCGGATTGATTACCGGGTTGGTAGCTCATAGAATTGCGAAAATCAATGAGAGTACAGACCGAAAATATGTTTTAAAATGGAGTGTTATCGCCTCCATTGCCGGACTCGGGTTTAACGTGGCAGCAGACCCGGTTGTCGGATATTTCTATAAAATGTATATTCTTGGACAGCCGCAGACAGCAGCCGAAGTGCTTGCAAAATTAAGTGCGGTAACAACGCTTGTCAATGCGGTTGTATCCGTTGTACTTGTTGCATTTGTCTATAATGCGGCGAGACCTGTATTATTAAAAAGCGGAATGATTCCGCGAGCAAAGAAAGCAGCATAGAACGATACAAATCCCACACAAGAAGGAAGGAGCAGACCCTTTCGTTTGTGTGGGATTTTTCTATGAGAGTGATTATTTTGCGATTTTAAATTTTATTTCAAATGTGGCGCCTCCACCGGAAGTATCTTTGACGGTGAGGGGAGCCTTCATCCTATCTGCCAGCATTTTTGCGATGCTGAGTCCGAGACCGGCATGTTCTTTCTGATTGCGGGAGGAGTCAGCTCTGTAGAAGCGGTCAAAAATATAAGGTTTCTTATCATCCGGAATTCCGCCGCCATGGTCTGCGACGGCAAGTACAACAGACTGGGAGTCAAAAGATGCTGAAAGTGTAATATCCGGTACAGACTCGGAAGCGTCGCATCCATAGGCGATGGCATTATCCAAAAGAATCGCAAGAAGCTGATAAATCCAAGCGGAATTTCCCTGAATATTCGGAAGAAATTCATCCGGAAGCTTTAATTTTAGCGAAATATTTTTGGAGCTGCAAAGCACGTCATAGTTTTCCAATAGTTGCAATAACAGTAAATCCACTTCCACATCTTCTATGAGAAATGTGTCTGTTGTTTCATCTTCCGGGGAAGAGAGAAGAAGCAGATTCTTAATCAATGCTCCGGAGCGGATGCATTCCCGCTCTATAAGATTCGCCATTTCTCCGGCATGTTCGGGCATGGATTTGATGGCAGAAGCGCTTGTCTGTATGACTGCCAAAGGCGAACGGAGTTCGTGAGATGCCGCAGAAATAAAGTCTTTCTGCTTTTCATGATAGTTTTCCACAGGTTTGACTGCCTGTTTTACAAGCCGCCTGCTTGCGAGGTAGAGACCAAGAACTCCCAGAATTTCTAACAGGAGAAACAGACCGATTTGCAGAAGAAGTTCCCGCTGAACATCGCTCATATCGGATAGTAGAATAAGAGAGCGGAATCCCGTTTCTGTGGCAATCACCATAGCTGTTGCCATGTAAGTATCGTGTTTTTCTCCTTTGACTTGAAAAACGGAGGATTTGGAAACGGAGAGGGAGTGTGGTTTGGATTGTGTGTCAACGCCTTCTTTTAACGCCTGTTTTTTTGTAAGGTCAACCAGTTTTTGGCGATTTGTTTTCGGAGTCCATGCGCCGCGGAAGAAGAGGGGTGTTCCGTTGTCCTCAATATGGATAATCAGCTTTCCGTCTCGTTCCAGACTTGCCAGCCAGTCATCTGAGAAACTGGAAGTTCCCTCCAGCCGGTGTGTCAGGTCTAAGAGCTGACTTTGAAATTGTTGATTTTTCTGGCTGGAATGCAGTTTACTCTGATAGAAAAATGCAAGGATAAGGACAAGCGTTAAGATAGCGCTTGTGGTGAGAAAAAATAAAAAAGTTAGATGTTTTTCCCATTTCTTTATCATTGACATTCCTCCAGCTTATAGCCGACTCCATGTACGGTTGTAATCTGTGCCCGGCTTTTGAGGGAGCGCAGATGTTTTCTTAGATAATAAATATAAGTATCCAGATTCCCATCTTCCACTTCACCGTCCACACCCCAGATGCGAGCGTAAATCAGCTGTCGTGGAAGTGTCTGTCCCGGCTGCTTTAGAAAACACTCCATGAGAAGGGCTTCCCGCTTGGAAAGGTGTATTTTATGTTCATGCGAACATAGATTTCCCTCGGACGGGTAAAATGTCAAGTCCAGAAAAGCCAAAGTATCGGTTTCCTTCCAATGAACAGGACGCCGGGAAAGGGCATAGATTCTTGCGATGAGTTCTCCGACATCGTATGGTTTTACAATATAATCATCCGCGCCGCAGTTCAGACCGGCAATTCTCTCTTCCACAGAGTCCAGGGCGGTTGCAAGAATCACAGGGGTGTGAATCTGATTTTCGCGTAAGACTTTCAGAATAGAAAGCCCATCCATACCGGGAAGCATCCGGTCCAGAATGATGGCGTCATATGCTTTTTGAAGCGCATAAAAGATAGCATCAGCCCCATTCTGAATACAATCTACTTCAAATCCTTCGTGTTGAAGCTGCATGCGAAGCACGTCGGCAAGTTCTTTGTCATCTTCGATTATTAAAAGTCTCATCGTTTTTCACTTCCAATCCCATCAAATTTTTAATTCTAGTATATCATATATTTCTCAAAAAAATCTTTAAAACAAAGGAAGGAATTCTCAAGATTTTTTGAGATTTGCCTGATAAGATAGTAGGAAAGAAAGGGGAGAAGTGAAATGAAAACAAGATATGAAAAAATATTAGCAGTCTGTATGGCGGTCACGATGCTAGGCGGGATGCTGACCGGATGTAGTGAGAAAAAGAAAGAACAGGACACGACGATTCAAGGGAGATATGTGGAGACGGAGATTGGGTTACCGGAAAAAAGCGGGACACCGATTGGTTTGACGATAGAAGAGGGAAATCCGGTGCTTTATTTTCATTCGGAAGAGACAGGAGAGTACAGAAGCAGCAGTTACAAGGGTGGAGCATGGTCGGAGCCCAAAGAGGAAGGCTGGTTACAATTGGAAGGAATGTCAGGAGATTTTCAAATAGACCAAGTGACAGTTGGAAATGATGGACATCTATACGCTGTGGTAAGCCAAGCCGAACATGACAGGGTCTATCGGCGGATATTTGAAAAAACAGAGGATGAAAGCTTTGTGGAAGTCACTCCGGAAGAAGTGAAAAAAGAAATAGGACATACAGAAAGTCCTTTTTATCATGATATAGAGATTTTAAAAGCGAATCAAATCGCATTGGCGGATGGCAAGAACCACAGGGTAAACATCTATCAGGATGGAACGTGCATAAAAGAAATTCCTTCGCTTACGGAAATCTCGACAGAAGAGCAGGACGTGATGCGAGCAGGAAAAGAAACGCTGGCTGTTATTGGGGAAGACGGGAAGTCCATTGATTTTTACGATACAGAAACTTTTGAGAAGAAAAATACGGTAAAGACGGAGTTTGACTTGGGAGAATGTGTGCTGATGTCCGGAGCAGATGGAAAATGGTACGTGCAGAATGCCCTTGGAATCCACAGAATCCTGGAAGAAGGCAGCATTGTGGAAACGATTTTAGATGGAAGCAATACACTTTTGAATCACAGTAACTGGTATGCGAGAAAGGTTGTAGTAGATGAGAAGGAACGGTTTTACGGACTTTTCTCCGGTAATGGGACATGGAAACTGATGCAGTATTCTTTTGATAAGAAAGCGCCGGCATCGAACAAGACTTTAACGGTGTATTCCCTGGAAGAAAGCGAGACGATTCAGCAGGCGGTGTATGAGTTCCAGAAGAAGCATCCGGATGTGAAGGTGGAATATGTGACGGCAGTTCAAGGAGAAGAGAAGGCAGACACAGAAGACATTCGGACATTGAATACAGAACTTTTAGGGGGAAAAGGAGCGGACGTTTTGATTTTGGATGGTCTTCCGGTGCAGTCTTACATCGAGAAGGGTGTTCTTTCCGATATTACGTCTGTCGGCGAGGAATTAAAGAAGCAGGGGATTCTTCCGAATGTGATTGCGAATACGGCACAGAAGGATGGAAAAATCTATGGAATTCCTGCAAGGATTCAAGTTCCGGTTCTATATGGGACGGAAGAAGAGGTTCGTGCGCTTGATAGCTTGGAAAGCCTGGGAAAATATGCGGATGAGTATTCTGACAGATTGCTGTTCGGATATACGACCCATGACATGATTGGAATGACGTTATTCAATTATTTCTATGATGAGCTTCAGAAAGAAAATAAAGCTTTGGATGAAGAAAAACTTACGGCTTTCCTGACAATCTGGAAGAACATCTGTAAAAATGGAGGACTTCCGGAATATGAGAAGGAATATGAAGATGGTCCATCGATTTGGAAAGAGTTCGGGGCTGAGTTTCAGTCCGCACAGGAAGTGACAAGTCCAAGTATCAAGAAATTTGTGCGTTTTGCGACAATTAAAGGATTCGGTTACACAGAAATGCTTTATCCGGAAGTGGAGAAAGCGGGAATGCTTCCAGAAAGTGTGAAGGGATATTATAGACCTGCAATTACGGCAGGAATCAACGCTTCTTCTACACAACAGGAGGTTGCCGAAGAATTTCTCAAAGTACTGTTTCAAGAAAATGTACAGAAAATCGATACATGGGAAGGTTTTCCGGTGAGTGAAAAAGTATTGGACGCCATGCCGGATGCTGTGGATGACTTGAACGATAAACAAGATTCTGCCGGATTTTCCGGAATCGATTTCGGAACAGGCAAACGATACGAGATGAGTATGAGATATCCGACAAAAGAAGAAATGAAGTCGCTTCTTACGGTGATAAAAGATTTGGATACACCATTTTCTCAGGACAGGATTGTGACGGATATTGTCTTAGAAGAACTGGAAAAATGCTATGAGGAGTCGGAAACCTCAGAAACCATCGCACAAGAAATCTGCAAGAAAGTAGACACGTATCTGGCGGAATAAGAAAGAAACGGGAGGCAGGAGCATGAGAAAGAAACGGGAGAAAACAGCATATTTATTCTTGCTTCCCAGTCTCTTGGGGACGACAATTTTTGTATTTCTTCCATTTCTGGATGTGATACGGCGGTCTTTTTTTCAGGCGGTCGGAGGTGTGTTCGTAGGACTTGAGAATTATCAGGAGGTACTGAAAAATGCGGCGTTTCAGCAGGCATTGTCCAATACCGGGAGATTTCTGATTGTCTGCATTCCATTGCTGCTATGCAGTTCCTTCGGGATGGCGCTTTGGATTTATCATCTTCCGGTCGGAAAGCAGCTTATGGAAAGTGTGTGTCTGCTTCCGATGGCAATTCCGGTGGCTTCGGTTGTCGTATTTT
Organism: uncultured Lachnospiraceae bacterium; assembly: GCA_905197485.1. GTDB lineage: Bacteria > Bacillota > Clostridia > Lachnospirales > Lachnospiraceae > Faecalimonas. The sequence continues at coordinate 39,218 of CAJJYZ010000011.1, forward strand.
GGAAGCTCCTGTTTCATGAAAACGGAGTTCTGACGCAAATGGCAGAGTGGTTTGGATATACGGGAAAAGACTGGATAAATACAGACGCGGCGTTTTGGATATTGATTTTCACATATTTGTGGAAGAATCTCGGATATGATGTTGTACTTTGGATTGCCGGTCTGGCGTCCATTCCAACCGAGCACTATGAGGCGGCGCGGGTGGATGGAGCGGGAGCATGCCAAAGCTTTTGGAACATCACGCTTCCGCAGATGACAGGAAGCTTTTGGATGATAGGTATTTTGTCATTTATCAACGCCTTTCGGGTATTTCGGGAAGCCTATCTGATTGCGGGAGATTACCCGCATGAAAGTATCTATATGCTTCAGCACCTTTTTAATAACTGGTTTGTGAAGTTGGATATTCAGAAGATGAGCGCGGCGGCAGTAATGGCAGCGGCTGTCATTGGCGGTATCTTTGTGATTTTGCAATGGCGGATGGAGAAGGAGAAGAGGCTATGAGGAAATATTTGGCGCGGTGGCATTATATATTTCTCGTTATGATTGGAATCGTGATGATAAGTCCGTTGCTTCTGATGTTTACAAATTCATTTTTGGGTCTTCGGGAAATTGTGGAGGCATATGGAGGCGTACTTGGTGGAAGCGAAGAAGAGGTACATCTGCGGATTCTTCCGCAATATATGACGCTTCGACCTTATGTGGAACTGCTTTTTGATTCCCCTGATTTTTTTGTGATGTTTTGGAATTCATGCAGGCAGGTATTTTCGATTCTTGCAGGACAGCTTTTCATTAGTATCCCTGCGGCATGGGCGTTTGCGAGATTTGAATTCAGGGGGAGAAAGGGATTGTTTTTCCTTTATATGCTGTTGATGATTCTGCCTTTTCAGGTGACGATGGTTTCTCATTATGAAGTATTGTCATCCTTATCGCTCATAGATACCCACTGGGCATTGATTCTGCCGGGGATATTTTCTACGTTTCCGGTGTTTCTTGTGGAAAAGTTCTTTCAGGCGATTCCGGAATCTATGATAGAAGCGGCAAGAGTGGACGGAGCAGGAGAGTTTTCCATCTTTCTTCGAATCGGGCTCCCGCTTGGAATGCCGGGTGTCATGTCTTCTTGCATTTTGTGTTTTTTAGAATACTGGAATGCGATTGAGGCGCCGATGACATTTTTAAAGACGAAGTCAAAACTTCCGTTGTCTTTGTATTTGCCGGAGATTACGACAGACCAGTTGAGTGTGTCTTTTGTGGCATCGGTTGTCATGATGATACCGGCGCTTTTGATTTTTCTCTGGGGACGGGACTATTTGCAGCAGGGAATTGAAGCGTCGGGATTAAAAGAATAGGAGCAGGAGAATGAGGAAAAAACAGATTTTAAAAGGAATCGTTTATTTTTTCGCAGGTATGTGCATTTGTACATTGATTGCGAAACAGGCTTCGGCAATGACAGTTGCAAAGGTATACACAGAAACGATGAAAAGCGGCGGTCTTGTGAAAAAGATAGAAGGAAGCGGGGAAATTGTGGCGGCAGACAGAAGTTTTCAATCTCTTCCGGAAGGACAGAAGATAGGAAAAATCCTTGTGAAAACCGGTACGAAAGTGGAAAAAGGGACAGCCGTTATTCAGTTGGATATGGAATATCTGAATCAGAAGCTTACCGAGCAGAGAAGGGAAGTAGAAAAGGTAAAACTGGAGCTGGAGCAGCAGAAGCTGACTGCAAAACATGAACTGAAACAATACGAAACGACAGAAGAGGGCGAAGCAGACGTAGAAGAGAAGAAATATCAGAAGCAGCTTGCCTCATTGCAACAGGACACCTTGCAGCTTACATTAAAAAGTCAGAGAGAGCAGTTGGAGCGTTTGGAAACATTGCAAAGGGCAAAGGGCGTACTTTATTCAGAGCATTCGGGAATGTTAGAGACAATTAACGCAACGGAAGGTGCGATTACAACAGGAGCAGAGCAGATTGTTTTGGAAAACGGAATCCAGGAAGTGTGTGGGCTAGTCTCGGATACGGCGTTAGGAACGCTGAAAGAAGGAATGGAAGTTGCTGTTCTTGTGTCCGGAGATTCGGAAAGGAATCAGGTTATAATAGAACGGTTTGGTGTGAACGAGGAAGGGAATACGGTGTGGTATGGGAAATTTCCTGCACAGGAAGAAGCGCAAGGATATCGGACGAAAACAAAGATTACATATATTTATGAAGAAAAAACTTTGGGAGAGTATGAGAAGCTGATTCCGCTGACGGCGCTTCAGGAAGAAAAAAACAGCGCGTATGTGCTTATTACGGAAGTGCGGGACGGAATACTGGGAGAACAGTATATGGCGAAGAAGGTTTCGGTGACAGTCATAGACCGGGATGAGGAATATGCGGCGGTTCAGACTTCAATGCCTTCAGACGCACGAATCATTACGGGGACGAATAAATATGTAGAGGATGGTGACAGAGTACGGCTGGAAGAATAAAAGTATGGATGAAGCTTATGATAATCAGTTTTGCGATATGTTTTCTTGTAGGGAGCACGTTTTGGTTTTATGGAAAACTTTCGAAGGTGCGGGGAACATATGGTTTTTACTATGAAGAAGCCTGTATCACGAGACAGCAAATGGATAGTTTTTGGGAGATAAAAGAGGGAGGCATCCATGAAAAGATTGAGGATATTGCCCTTTATTGCACGAAAAAAGGCGTAGAATATCGGAATACAGATTTCAACAGAAGTTTGGAAGGGGAAGAAATCGAAGCAGCAGGAAACATGGGGCTGCTGGCAGGCGGGAGGTTGTGTGAAGGTGGATTGGTTTCCCCGTATGACAGAAAGGGATGTGTCATCAGTAAAGAGCTGTCTTATCAATTGTTTGGAACGACTTCCGGAATAGGAGAGGAACTTTTCCTATCAGAAAAAGGAGCAGAGAATGAGGAGGAAAAATCATATATTGTACGGGGAATTTTAGATACGCGGGATATTCTCTGTATCGTACAAGGAGACGATAAAAGCATGTATCCATATATAAGGGTAAAGGTGAAGGACATTCCGCTGTCGGTTGTGAAACAAGAACTGGCATCTGTCCTACCAATGGAAATTTCCTGGTACTTTGAGGGAGATTTTTATGTTGGAATGGGGAGGATTTTTTTATGTTTGCCTTTGTGGGGCATTTTATTCCGCTTGCTCACTCTTATAAGAAGAAAGATGGAGCAGAAGAAAAATTTGCGGGCATATCCGGTATTTCAAATGATAGTTCCATTTGTATGGATTGCCGGAATCGCAGGCTTATTGTTACTCAGCCTTCGATTTTCAGATGATTATATTCCGACTGCATGGTCAGATTTTGAATTTTTCTCTACACTTTTTCGCGAGAAGGCAGAGATGGTGTTTCTTCTTTTGAAAAGGGAATGGCAGTTGCCGGATATGGGAATCTTTTTTAATCTTCTTGGAATTATCGGGTGTTCTGTTTTATGGATGCATCTTCAGAAAACTTTAGAAAAATCCATCTTGCGAATGAGAAAACGTGTGTGATATAGTTGGAACATAAAAGATGAGGAGGGACAGCTTATGACATACGAAAAACTTTCCAAACAGGCGCTGGGATGTATGTATACGGCGGAAATCATTGGAGATGTCATTTTTCTTATGATTCTGGGGGCAGTCAATTATTTCTGGCTGATTCCTAAAGATATCGGAATCGGGAAATTGATTTCTGTAGCGTTGGCTGTATATGCAGTAGTGGCTATGACTGTGGAACCTTATTTCCGATATCATCGTTATCGCTACTGTATCACTGAAGAATGTATCGATGTCAGAGAAGGATATTTGTTTGTCAAACGACACATTGTTCCGATTGAACGTCTCCACAAATTGGAAACGTCCAAGGGGCCGATTGACCAGATATTCCATGTGGCAAAAGTGACGGTGACTACGGCAGGGGGAGATGTGACGCTTCGGTTTCTGGAAGAAGAGAAGGCAGAGAAGATAGCCGAAAGTCTTCAGAAACGTATCAATGAGATTGTGAAAGAACAGAGGGAAGAGAATGGAGAAAAAGATTCGATTTCGTAATCACATTTCGGTGATATTGGAACAGCTTGGAGCAGCCTTTGGAATTCTTCTCGTCTTATTCATTACAAATATTGATGATTTGCTTGACTATATAGAAGGCGGGACAGCAGAGGAACTTAGTACGACAGCTTTCATAGGAGGAATGATACTATTTACCGTTCTTGTTTGCTCCTTGTTGTATCAGTGGATTGTCTGGGCGAAAACGTATATTTCTATCTGCGATAACAGCATTGTAATTGAGAGAAATACGATAAATAAGAAGAAAAATACAATCGGTATCAAAAATATTTCGAACGTAAACACAGAGCAAAACCTGTTAGAGATGCTTCTCGGAACGTGTAAAGTAAAATTGGATACGAACACTATGTCTACTTCGGACAAGACAGATGTGAAAATCGTATTGAAAAAGGCAGACGCCGAGCAATTCCGATTTTATGTGATGAAGTTGCTGCAGGGAGAAAATGCAGAAAGGGAAGAGAAAACTGAGGAAGAAGAGAATGCGTGGTCGATTCAAACAGATTTTGCCGATATTTTTATTCATGGGCTCTTTTCCATTAATTTGCTTTCCATATTCGTAGTGCTCGGATGCCTCGTAGCGGTAGTTGGTATGGTGGCTCAGGTAGTAGGTTCTGTGAAAGCCGGAGAGAGTATCGGACAAATGCTAGTGAGTTTTCTTATGCTTATTATCGTATTGGGTTCTGCCATATGGGATATTATGAAAGGATTTATCCGATATTATGATTTTAAAATCAAGCGGAATGACGAGAAATTATATATTCGTTATGGAGTTTTGAAGAAGGTGAATTATACGATTCCGATAGAAACGATTAGTGCGCTCAAGATAAAACAAACTTTTTTTGCGAGACTGACCGGACGATTTATGGCAGAGATTGTGAATATTGGAATGGGTGATGATGCGTCGGAAACGGAAGCTTTTTTCCTTCCATACTGTAAAAAGGGCAAGATGGAGGAGAGAATCCGGCTATTGCTTCCGGAATTTTCAGAGGCATTGCAGATGGAGACAAAGAGACAGCCAAAGCGTGTGTGGATTGCCTGGATTTGGCCTATCTTTCTCTTTGCAGTATTCCTCGTAACAGGAACGATAACGTCGATTGTTTATTCCCCGGAATTTCAAACAGAAATTCTGTGGGGTGTGTCTGCTTTCTGCGTGTTGACAATGTTCTTCTTAGCTGCGCACTATCTGACCGCGGGTGTTTCTGTGGGAGACGATTATATGGCTATTGCAAACGGATATTTCGGAAGAGTATTTTGCTACATCTCTTATAGAGATATTCAATATTTGGAATTCTCTCAGAATATATTTGCAAATTGTGTGAAATTGCAAAAAGGAGGCGTTCATTTACTTGCCGCCTCTGCAAATCGGGAACAGACAATACCATATATTTCTATGGAAGAAGGAGAGAAAATCAAAGAAAAGATTCTGATTCGATAGACGAATGGGAGATGACGGTTTTGGATGTCATCTCCCATAAAATCTCTTAAATGCTATATTTTTGAAATAGCTCTTCTCTAAAATCAGAGTCATTGGCAATTTTAAGAATCCAGTCTGTTTTTCCTTCTTCTGACAGTTTTATAATTAATTTGCTATAGCGCTCGTTTGCTGTTTCAATTCCAAGTTCAAGCCCCTCATTTACACCATCTTGATAAAAATCATCCAAAGCTTTACACATATTGACAGTGACCTCCTTTTTCTCTAACTCTCTTAATTGTAGTTCTGAACCTAAAAATACTTTTGCTGCGTTGTAGGAATCTGCATCTATATTTTCGAAAAATGCGTGATTTTCCTGGACATATTCCAATAATTTTTCTTTATCTCCTTTATATTTTAGCATGCCGAGAATCTGATGTAAATCTGTATGAAGACAGTTTTTGTCTGCTAATTCTTTCGTATTCACGAGATTAATTTTATAGTTGGGGATATAGGAATGAAATTTCTTATATTCTTCATCAGAAAGCCAAATACTAATCGAGGTATCATGTTTTCCCATAAGTTTTCCTTTCTGTAATATAGTGCGAAGTGCACAGACAAGTTAATAAAATACACTTTAAATGAAATAGATTCATAGATAAAATAAGAAGATGATTTATACACATAGTGTAACAAAAGACAAAGAAGAAGTCAACAAATAAATGAAAATAAGCCAGCTCGAATCCGCTGTGCTACTTCTCGCTGTTGGGCTGTCGCCGAATAAAAGAGCAAGTAGAAAGCTTGTTCTGCAAGCGACAGTTCTTCGCCAGCTCGAAAACCAAAAGATTTTCGAGCTGTTGAAGCCCTGCCAATGAAAATAAAAACAGCGCCATACTGCTTTAAGTGAGCTTAGCAGTAGGCGCTATATTTATTTTCGCTCGCAGAGCGCTTAGCCAAAGTATCTCTGAAGAAGTCCTTCGAATGCTTTTCCATGACGAGCTTCGTCTCTAGCCATTTCATGAACTGTGTCATGAATAGCGTCAAGGTTTGCTGCTTTTGCACGTTTTGCAAGGTCAAATTTACCTGCTGTAGCACCGTTTTCAGCTTCTACTCTCATTTCAAGGTTTTTCTTTGTGCTGTCTGTTACAACTTCACCTAATAATTCAGCGAATTTTGCAGCATGTTCAGCCTCTTCGTAAGCTGCTTTTTCCCAGTATAAACCGATTTCTGGATATCCTTCTCTGTGAGCAACTCTAGCCATTGCAAGGTACATACCAACTTCTGAACATTCTCCTTCAAAGTTAGCTCTTAAATCAGCGATGATGTCTTCGCTAACACCCTGAGCAACACCTACAACGTGCTCTGCAGCCCATGTTCTTTCGCCTTCCATTTCTTTGAATTTATCAGCGCCTACATGACACTGTGGGCATTCTGCTGGTGCAGCTTCTCCTTCGTAAACATATCCACATACAGTACATACAAATTTCTTCATAATAAAATCTCCTTTTCTTGTTTGAATTTTTATTTCTAAAATCAATAACAATTACTAATTTTAATTTACCACAATAAGATGAAAATGTCAACTATGTTTTTACTTTTGTGAGCACTTTTTACATTTTCCAAAAAACATAATGCTGTGGCTCTCTATTTGCCCATCAAAAGTCTTTCCTGCCATCTCGTCAATGTAACTGCTTTCCGGCATATCAATATCTATAACAGAACCACATTCTTTACAGAAGAAGTGGCAATGTGGGGTTGTGACGCCATCAAATCTGTCACCGCCATCCGGTGTTGAGATTTTTAAAGCCTCTCCAAGTTCTGTTAAAAGATTCAGGTTTCTGTAAACAGTTCCTAAACTTATATTAGGAAAATCTTTTTTTACCTGAGTATAGACAGTATCAGCAGTCGGATGTTCTTTCGTCGATGCAAGGTACTTTTTAATAGACTCTCTTTGTCGGCTATATTTAATTGCTGGCATACGCTCCTCCCTTCATTTCTTTTTAATAATAATAACAATTACTAAAACTATATTATAAAATAATACTGGATTTGTCAATATATAGAGAGTAAAAAATTGAAAAATTTATATCAGTCTTGTCAGATATCCTTATATATCGGAAACACTTTTATATTGTGCGTTTGAACCCTATAGTATGCAAAATGCACAAAAGAATAGACGGCTGTCACAAGTTGTATTTTTTTGTCCCAAAATGTGCTCAAGTATTCAACATGAAATCCACACTTATCCACACGAAAAAGTGTCGAAAAATTGGTGAAAACAGAGTTTTACACAGAGTTATCCACATTATCCACAAAAATTGGGATAAATCGTGGGGATTATTTTGTGGATAAAAAGAACGAGTGTTTTGTGAACTAATCATGAAATTGAGTATATTGTAGAAAAATGTTTGAATTAAACTTGACAATTTAAAAATCAATAATTTAACAAAAATGCGTATACAATTAGAAGGGGATGCTTATAAAAATAATCTCTTACTGGTATTGATAATTTCAATAAAAGGTATTATAATTAAACGCGTTAATGTAAAAAATAAATACAAATGAAATAAAGGAGGCGTCACAATGGCAGCACAGATTTCAAAAGATATGACAATTGGACAGATTCTTCAGATAAATCAGGACGTCATTCCAATTCTTATGGAAGTGGGAATGCACTGTTTTGGATGACCGGGAGCACAGGCTGAGACTTTAGCCGAGGCAGCATACGTTCATGGAAACGATGCAGATTTATTAGTCGAGAAGATTAACGCATTTTTAGCAGCAAACGCATAGTAGAAATGTAATACGGCAGCACATTTGTGCTGCCGTTGTTTATGTTTGAGTTTCGTTTCAAATTAGATGGATGCAAGTTTTTGCACTGCATCTTTTGCGATGATTAACTCACAATGCTCTTCCAGATATGCGAGAGTCGCACCGTTTGCTTTCTCTAAAGAAGAATATTCAGTAAGCATATTGCAAATTCGGTTATAATCGTTGAGCGTATGTTCGGATTGTGTCAATACGAGAACATAGAGGTCTTCTTTTGAGTCTTTATATAGAGTGTTTGCTCCGTTGTACATGTTTTCAAGCAAGTGGGAAATCTGTATTACACTATCCAGTGAATCGAAGAAAAACAATCGGACTTCCGGCTTAGCTTCCGTAGGTTTCTTTTCTTCTTTTGGAGATTCCGGCTGCTTTGCAACTGCTTCTTTTACTTTATCGAGAAGGTCGAGGAATTGTTCCGCACCTTCCAGTTTGTCTAGAACGTTTTGCATTTTACCATTTGTATTTCCAGAGAGAGATGGAGCGAACTTAGAGAAACGTGCATCCAGCTCATCGGGGTCGTCTACTTTTGTAATAATCAGTACAATCGAGTCGGAGGAAGCAGGGATTGCCTCAATCATCAGAGGGGTGTCGTTTGCTTCAAAACCGAATTCATAGGCTGCCTGTTGCATCATATCTTGGAAAAGTGATTTTGCTTTCTCGCTTCCGTAGGCCAGTTCACTTAGTTTCAGCTCTCGTTCAGCCAGGTCGGCGCGGGTCAAAGTACAGCGTATTTGATTGTCGTTCAGTTTTTCAATCTTCATATAATCACTTCCTATCTACAAATAAAAATACTTATTCAATTATTAGTATAAACAAAAACAAAAAATATGTAAAGAAAATTAGAAAAAATACTTGCAAAGAGAAATGTTACTCTATATAATGGCTAATACAAGAAGATAGTCTTTCCGGTAACTATGTTTACATACGAAGGAGGGATTTATTTTTCGGAAAAGCAAAGTGACAAGTTCTTAATGAAATCTAGTAACAAATCTGAATTATCTGTAATTTGTTGTGAGGCAAAATCGAATGTAACATCAGTCGTTTCAGACAAAGCATCAACGAACGAAGCAGAGAATAAAAGAGAAAAACAAAGCAACTAAAGTATTCATGAACTATCTTCTTGACAGCCGGAGGATATTTTTTTGATTTATCTTGGATGAAATGATATATCACATTTTTAAATAACCTTATGAAGAGAAAAGTATCCGGAGGCCATAGTTACCACAAGAGAGGAAGCAGTTATGCAGGAAGATGAAAAAGCATATCGCGATTTATTTGCAGAATTATCCGAATTTGAACGGTATGGGATTCATATGAGGATTGACGGGAAGTATGCCAGCCCATTACAGATAGCCACCGCCCATATGGTGAAAGAGAAAACAACATATATGAGAGATTATATTTTGGATGAAGATGGGCATGTGGAGGAACTCTGTTTTAACAAGGTGAAAAATTTAAGCTGAGATTACAATACCCCTCGTAATAGACTGTAAGAATTTATTGTTCCTTACGAAAATTGTCGAAAATGTTAATGACGTATGCCACGATTATTGATATAATGGATGGGATAGGAGGTGCGTCATGGACGAAAGAGACAGAAGAAGACCGGATGGCACAAGGAGAACAGACGGTACGAGAAGACCGGACGGAACAAGAAGACCTAGCGGCACAGGAAGACCGACTGGCGCAAGAAGACCAGACCGACAGAATGTGTCAAGAACAGGCAGAAACACACCGAATAGAAAACGCCGTAGAAAGAATTCCAGAAGAAGGAGACAACGTGCTCTTGTATTAGGAATGTTTATTTTAATTATATTAGCGGCTGGTATTTTATGTTCAGCATTATTATGGAAGAAATACGGACCATCTAAAACGCGGGCAGATTTGAAAGAATATTATGGAATTACAAGTGAAGACCAGCTCGCAGTTGTAGTGAATAATGAAGTTCTGGAATCCAAAGGGAAATTGATTGACGACCATGTATATGTGGAATATGCGGCAGTCAGAGATTATATCAATGGCAGATTCTATTGGGACCCGAATGAAAATTTACTGCTTTATACTCTTCCGAATGACATCGTTTCTGTAGAAGTTGGAAAAAAAGAGTATTCTATTTCAAAGGAAAAGCAGAGCAAAGATTATGTAATTTTAAAAACAGAGGGAAGTACGGCATATATTGCACTTGATTTTATCAAAGAGTATACAGATATTGAATATAAGATATTTGATAAAGAAGCGCGCCGGGTTGTAATCCAGACGGATTGGGATGATGTTAAGATTGCAAAGGTGAAGAAAGACTCTGAGGTAAGACGTCTTGCCGGAGTGAAGAGCCCAATTTTAACAGACGTTAAGAAAAAAGAAACTGTACATGTGATTGAAAATGAAGGAAAATGGAAAAAAGTTCGTACAGAGAACGGATGTGTTGGTTATATCAAAGCCAAAGATTTGAAGAATGAAGAAAAGGTGACTTACGACAGGAAGTTCAAGGAAGAAGAATTTACCAGTATTAAGAAAGACTACACTATCAATCTTGCTTGGCATCAGGTGACTTCAAAAACAGCCAATAACGGCGTGTTAAGTACCATTGCGAATACAAAGGGACTTACGACGATTTCACCAACATGGTTCAGCGTCAAAGATACGAACGGTAATATTACGTCCATTGCAAGTACAGAGTATGTGAATTATGCACATCAGGCAAACCTGGAAGTCTGGGGACTTGTAAGGAATTTTGACCCAATCGGAGGAGAAGGAATCTCATCTTCTGAGGAGACACATGAACTTTTAAGCAAAACATCCAGCAGACAGAACCTTGTGAATAAGCTGATATCCGAGGCGAAGAATGTAGGGCTTGACGGTATTAATGTGGATTTTGAGACGGTTGCCGAGAAAACCGGAGAGCACTATATCCAGTTTATTCGTGAATTATCCGTAGAGTGCAGGAAGAACAGCATCGTATTGTCAGTAGATAATTATGTTCCGAAGGGATATAATGAACACTACCATAGAAAAGAACAGGGTATTGTTGCGGACTATGTCATTATCATGGGATATGACGAGCATTTTGCAGGCTCTTACGAAAGTGGTTCCGTAGCATCTATTGATTATGTAAAAGAAGGAATCAAAGAGACGTTAAAAGACGTACCGGCAGATAAAGTGATTAATGCCATGCCTCTTTACACAAGACTTTGGAAGGAAGTTCCGAAGACAGAGGAAGAATTGAGTGAACAGGCCGGAACAGAAGCGGCAGAATATCCTATGAAAGTAACAAGTGAAACGTATGCCATGAATAAGGCAAAACAGGTGGCGGAGAAATCCGGCGCAAAATTCACTTGGGATGACAAGACGAAGCAGAATTATGCACAGTGGGAAAAAGACGGAGCTACTTATAAGATGTGGCTGGAAGATGAAAAATCACTGGAAGAGAAGCTGAAAGTCATGAAGGAAAATAACCTCGCAGGAGTGGCAACATGGAAGCTTGGCTTTGAAAATGCAAGTGTATGGGAATTAATTCTGAAATATGTAAACTAAAAAAGTGAATATGGGACAATCCCCTTGCGGCATAGAATGGTATAAATGCTGCAAGGGGATTTTTTATGGTGTATAGGAAAATCAGACTTCTGATGGCGGTGCTGCTGCTTGCGTCTGCTTTCTTTGTTGGTCGGACAGTCAGTGTAGTTGTATCCGGCGGAAATGTGGAGAAAAAAGAAGAGAAAGGGGGTGGACGGGAGACTGTGGTTCTTGACCCGGGACATGGCTTAGGTGACCCGGGGAAAATCGGGGTGAATCAATGCAAGGAGAAGGACATTAACCTGCAAATCGCACTCAAAGTAAAGGAAAAACTGGAAGCGGAGAATGTGGAAGTCATTCTGACAAGAGAAGAAGAACAGGCGGCATTACCAGAAGATGTGCGAAATCATAAGGCAGAAGATATGAAGAGGAGAGTAGAGCTTATCAATGAGTCGGAAGCATCCATTGCGGTCAGCATTCATCAGAACAGTTATCCGGAAGAAGAGGTGAAGGGGGCGCAGGTCTTTTATTTTACACATTCGGAAGAGGGAAAGAAGATGGCGGAGATGATGCAGGAGAATTTCCGCCTTGCAAATCCGGAGAATCACAGGCAGGCAAAGGGAAACGGAACGTATTATATGCTGAAAAAAACAGAAATTCCCACTATCATTGTGGAGTGCGGATTCTTAAGCAATTGGGAAGAGGCGGAAAAACTGGTGACGCCGGAATATCAGGAAAAGACCGCGCAGATAATATGTGACGGAATTATGAAGATTTTGCAACAGGAAATGTAAGGAACTGTAATCAACTGTGGGTTTTTTTTTACATAGATTGATGTTATAATAAACCTTATGGAAACGAGAATTAGAAAAATAGACAAAAACAAAATAGATTCGGAAATTATGGAACAGGCTGGCGGAATTTTACAAGCTGGAGGGTTGGTAGCATTTCCAACAGAGACAGTGTATGGACTGGGGGCCAATGCGTTAGATGAGGAGGCAGCAAAGAAAACGTATGAAGCAAAAGGAAGACCTTCAGACAACCCGCTGATTGTGCATATTGCAGAACTTTCTTATTTGGATAAAATTGCGGAAGAGATTCCGAAGAAAGCGATTCAGCTTGCAGAAGCTTTTTGGCCGGGGCCATTGACCATGATTTTTAAGAAGACAGAGGCAGTTCCTTACGGGACGACGGGAGGACTCGACACAGTGGCGGTTCGAATGCCGAATGACGAGATAGCGAGAGCCTTAATTCTGGCTGGAGGAGGCTATGTGTCTGCGCCGAGCGCGAATACATCCGGAAGACCAAGCCCTACGACCGCGAAGCATGTGGAAGAGGATATGGACGGTAAGATTGAGATGATTCTGGATGGAGGCAGTGTAGATATCGGCGTGGAGTCTACCATTGTGGATATGACGGTAACACCGCCTATGATTTTAAGACCGGGAGCGGTGACGAAAGAGATGCTGGAATCTGTAATCGGCGAGGTACAGATAGACCGGGCAATTTTGGATGACAGCAGTACAGAAGCGCCGAAAGCTCCTGGTATGAAATACCGCCACTATGCGCCGAAAGCAGGGCTTTCCATCGTGCAAGGTGAAGTGGAAGACGAAGTGAAGGCGATTAAGCAGTTGGCGTATGCGTTGAAAAAGCAGGGGAAAACGGCGGGAATTATCGCGAGTGCGGAACATGTGGCGGATTATACGAATGGAATCGTGAAGAACGTAGGTGCGAGAGCCAGCCAAAGTTCCGTTGCGAAGAATCTGTATCGAGTATTACGTGAATTTGACGATGAAGATGTAGATTATATCTTCAGCGAGTCATTTGCGGCGGAAGGCTTGATGGAGGCGGTGATGAACCGGCTGGAGAAGGCGGCCGGACATCAGATTATTCAGGCGTCAGAGATTGTGGCGAAACAAAAGTACCGGAGAATTATTTTTGTGAGTACGACCGACAACTGCAGGGGACCGATGGCGGCAGAATTATTGAGAAATCAGGACCTTGCACAGGAATATGTCATCGAGTCAAGGGGCATGGTAGTGCTCTTTCCGGAACCGGCAAACCAGAAGGCGGAGGCGATTATGAAGAGCCGCCAGATGACGCTTTGCTCGCATGAGGCGGTACAGTTCAGCGAGAAAGATTTAGATGAAGAGACTTTAGTACTGACAATGGAAGAAAACCAGAAATGGAAGATTGTGACAGATTATGAATTTGTAAAATATGTGTACACATTGAGCGAATTTGTGGAGATGGACGGAGAAGTTCTGTCTTCATATGGACAACCTCTGACAGAGTACGGAAAGGTATTTGAGATATTGCAGGAAATGGTGACAAAGCTTGCCGAGAAGTTGAATGCGGCAGCAGACAATAATATTTAAGAGAAGCGTAGGAGGAATACGATGTCAAAAGTACATGTTATGGAACACCCGTTAATTAGCCATAAAATCAGTTATATTAGAAAAGAGGATTTGGGTTCGAAAGATTTCCGGGAGATGATTAGTGAGATTGCCATGCTGATTTGTTATGAGGCAACGAGAGACTTGAAGCTTCAGGACGTGAAAATCAAGACGCCTATCTGTGAGATGACAGGGAAAGAATTGGCGGGAAAGAAACTTGCGGTTGTGCCGATTCTTCGAGCAGGACTTGGTATGGTGGAAGGAATGCTTGCTATGATTCCGGCGGCGAAGGTTGGACACATCGGCTTGTATCGTGACCCGGAGACGTTGGAAGCGGTTGAGTATTTCTGCAAGCTTCCGGCAGACTGTGAAGAAAGAGACGTATTTGTGGTAGACCCGATGCTTGCAACCGGAGCTTCCAGCGTTGCGGCCGTCCAGATGTTGAAGGATAAAGGAGTGAAAAACATCCGTTTCTTATGTATCATTGCGGCTCCGGAGGGAGTGAAACGCATGCAGGAAGCACACCCGGATGTGGACCTTTATATTGGGGCATTGGATGAGAAATTGAATGACCATGGATATATTGTGCCAGGTCTTGGAGATGCGGGAGACCGTATTTTCGGAACGAAATAGGGAAGTGTGTTTCAAATAGATAACGATGGAGGGAAACTATGAGCTGCAAAAGAACAGATTACATTTCCTGGGACGAGTATTTTATGGGAGTGGCAATGCTGTCAGGAAAGCGTTCCAAAGACCCGAATACGCAGGTGGGATGCTGCATCGTAAGCCAGGATAACAAGATTCTGTCTATGGGATATAACGGACTTCCGAAAGGATGCTCGGACGATGAGTTCCCATGGACGAGGGAAGGAGAAGACCCTCTTGAGACGAAATATGTGTATACGGTTCACAGCGAACTGAATGCGATTTTAAATTACAGCGGAGGAAGCCTTGCAGGGGCGAAGCTGTATGTTTCGTTGTTCCCATGTAATGAATGCGCTAAGGCGATTATCCAGTCCGGAATCAAGGAAGTGGTCTATGCGGAAGATAAATATGCGGATACGCCGTCGGTTATGGCTTCGAAAAGAATGTTTGATTGTGCGGGAGTGCGATATCATCAGTATCACAAAACAGGAAGAAAAATCGAAATTGAATTGTAAAAAAAGTGTGTCCTGGGGAGTTTTTTATTGACAAACAGAAGGACAGCGTTTATAGTAATTTTTGAATAAAAGGGAGTAACTGGCGTTTAGACGTTTGCGATGTCGTCAGTACGATGAGATATCATCCGTATCGTAATGAAACAGTGAGACTTTTATTGCATCATTTGTGTGCAATAGAAGTCTTTTTTTTGCACATAATAATAAAGAAACGGAGGAAAAGTTGAGTATGAAGCCATGTTATCAATTATCTGCAGATGAAGTAAGAATGCAGGTAAACGGAAAACTTACCCCCCTCACAGAAGAAGAGGTTCGGGAACATCAGGAGCAGTATGGAAAGAATGAACTTACGGAAGGAAAGAAGAAGAGTACCTTTCAGATTTTTCTTGAACAGTTCAAAGATTTTCTTGTTATCATCTTAATCATTGCAGCAATCGTGTCCGGATTTATGGGAGACGTGGAAAGCGCGGCAGTTATTTTGATTGTCATTACAATGAATGCGATTCTCGGGACTGTGCAGACAGTAAAGGCAGAGCAATCTTTGCAGAGCTTAAAGAAACTGTCCGGTCCGGTTGCAAAAGTTTTGAGAAATGGAAATGTGATACAGGTTCCATCTTCAGAGCTTACAGTTGGTGATGAAGTCATGCTGGAGGCGGGAGATTATGTTCCTGCGGACGGACGAATTTTGAAAAATGCAAGTTTGAAGATTGACGAAAGCGCTCTGACAGGAGAGAGCCTTGGTGTTGAGAAGACGGAAGAGACGATAGGAGGAGAAGTACCGCTTGGAGACAGAACAAACATGGTATTCTCCGGAAGCTTTGTAACTTACGGCAGAGGTTCTTTTCTTGTAACTTCCATCGGAATGGAGACGGAAGTCGGTAAGATTGCCTCACTTTTGAAGACGACATCTGAGAAGAAGACGCCGCTTCAGGTGAACTTGGACCAGTTTGGTCAGAAGCTTTCTATTCTGATTTTAATTTTCTGCGCGATTTTATTCGGAATCAGCGTGATGCAGGGAGATTCCGCAGGAGATGCGTTCTTATTCGCAGTTGCGCTTGCAGTAGCGGCAATTCCGGAGGCGCTTAGTTCGATTGTGACGATTGTGCTTTCCTTCGGAACACAGAAGATGGCGAAAGAACATGCAATTATCCGTAAACTTCAGGCAGTAGAAGGGCTTGGAAGCGTATCTGTTATCTGTTCTGACAAGACGGGAACATTGACGCAGAATAAGATGACGGTTGAAGATTTCTATGTGAATGAGACGAGAATCCCGGCAGGAGAGATTGACCGCCATGCATTGGGGGCAAGACAGTTATTAAGATATAGTATTCTTTGCAATGATTCTACGAATGTAGACGGGGTGGAGATTGGAGACCCGACAGAGACAGCCTTGATTAATCTTGGCACGAAGCTTGGAGCGACACCGGAGCATGTGAGGGGAAAATTCCCTCGTACAAGTGAAATCCCATTCGATAGTGACAGAAAACTGATGTCAACGGCGCATGTGTTAGAGGATGGTCCGATGATGCTGACAAAGGGCGCGGTGGACGTACTTTTGACAAGAATGAACCGCATCTGGAAGAATGGAGAAATCATGCCTCTGACAGAAGAGGATAAGAAACGGATTGAAGACCAGAATCAGGAATTTTCAAGAGGAGGACTTCGTGTGCTTGCCTTCGCATATAAGCCGATTGAAGCAGGACATGAACTTGTGTTGGAAGATGAGAATGATTTGATTTTCGTCGGTCTGATTTCTATGATGGACCCGCCGAGAGAAGAATCGAAAGAGGCTGTTGCAGAATGTATTCGTGCGGGAATTAAGCCGATTATGATTACCGGTGACCATAAGGTAACTGCCGCGGCAATCGCAAAGCGAATCGGTATCTTAAAAGATGAATCTGAAGCGTGCGAAGGTGCAGAAATAGACAAGCTTTCTGATGAAGAGCTGAAAGACTTCGTGGAAGGAATCTCTGTCTATGCCAGAGTAACGCCGGAACATAAGATTCGTATCGTCCGGGCATGGCAGGAGAAAGGAAATATCGTATCTATGACCGGTGACGGCGTGAACGACGCTCCGGCATTAAAACAGGCGGATATCGGCGTTGCCATGGGAATTACGGGAACGGAAGTTTCCAAGGATGCGGCGTCCATGGTGTTGACGGATGATAATTTTGCTACTATTATAAAAGCAGTGAAGAACGGAAGAAACGTATACAAGAATATCAAAGGTTCGATTCAATTCCTGTTATCAGGAAACTTCGGTGGGATTCTTGCCGTACTTTATGCCGCAATTGCAGGGCTTCCTGTACCATTCGCTCCGGTTCATCTGTTGTTTATCAACTTATTGACAGATAGTCTTCCGGCGATTGCACTGGGTCTGGAACCACATACGAAAGCGGTGATGGATGAGAAACCTCGTCCGATGAACGAATCCATTCTGACAAAAGACTTCCTGTCACGTATCGGAATCGAAGGACTTTGTATCGCAGTAATGACAATGATTGGTTTCATGCTCGGTTACAAAGGATTTGCAGGAGCAGAGGGAAGTGCGCTTCTGGCAAGTACGATGGCGTTCGGTACGCTTTGCACATCCAGACTGGTGCATGGATTTAATTGTAAATCCAACAGACCGGTGTTGTTTACAAAAGCATTTTTCAATAATATTTATCTGATTGGTGCGTTTGCTCTCGGTCTTGTACTCATTACTTCGGTATTGGCAATCCCGGCGCTGGATACGATTTTCAAAGTACAGACATTGAATATGACACAGTTATTTACAGTATACGGCTTAGCATTATTGAATCTTCCGGTTATCCAATTCATAAAATGGATTAGAAAAAGATAGGGTGAGTGAATGAATTTAGACAAAGAGACAATTCGGAAAATCCGAGGTTTGATTGTGTTTGCGGTAATCGTAGTCATGATTGTATGGAATTATAAAGTGTTTTTTGGACTGTTAGGGTACGGCGTCAATATTATTTTACCGTTTCTGATTGGCGGAGGAATCGCGTTTGTCCTGAATGTGCCGATGCACTTTATTGAAGAGAAATTATTCGGTCAGAAGAAATTAAAAGGGAATAAGACGGCGAAGAAGTTCGCAAGGCCGGTCAGTTTTCTCCTGACGCTCATTTTCGTGTTTGGCATTATATTTCTCGTGATGTTCATTGTAATTCCGGAATTGACGAGTACCATTGCGAATGTAGGCGTTACGATTCAACGGGAGATTCCGAAGCTTCTTGCCTATGCGGAAGAGTTGTTCCAGAATAATGAGGAAATTGTACAATGGATTGAAAGTATCGAGTTTAACTGGAACAAGATTTTTGAAGGGATGGTCGGATTCTTTACGACCGGAGCCGGAAGTGTGATGGATTCTACATTTGCGGTAGCGCGTACAATTGTGAACGGAGTGACAACGTTTGCAATCGGATTCATCTTCGCGTGTTACATTTTATTACAGAAGGAGCGCCTGCATGTGCAGGTGAAAAAAATCGGCTACGCATTTATGCCGAAGGATTGGGTAGAAATCATCGCTGCCATTTCTTCTATGGCGTATAAGACGTTTTCCCATTTCCTGACAGGACAATGTGTGGAAGCAGTAATTCTCGGAACGATGTTTTTCATCGCCATGACGATTTTCCGGATGCCGTATGCGCTTCTCGTGGGAGTGTTGATTGCATTTACCGCATTGATTCCGATATTTGGGGCTTTTATCGGATGCGTTGTGGGAGCCGTATTGATTTTTATGGTAAGTCCAATGCAGGCGGTGATGTTTGTCATCCTGTTCTTCGTATTGCAGCAGATTGAAGGAAACTTAATCTATCCGCATGTGGTAGGCAATTCTGTTGGGCTTCCGTCTATCTGGGTGCTCGTAGCGGTAAGTATCGGAGGAAGTCTGATGGGAATTCTCGGAATGTTAATTTTCATTCCGATGGTCTCTGTTATATATTCTTTGTTTAGAGGAATTGTGAACAGAAGATTAGAAAGAAGAAACATAAAAGTAGAGTAGCCTTGCATATGATTTTAATAAAAATCTCGTGAGGCATATATGTTAAATTATCTATGGGGCGGCATGATTATCGCCGGAATTATCTTTGGACTATTTAGTGGAAAGATGCCGGCAGTAACCAATGGCGCCCTTGATTCTGCAAAAGAAGCAGTGGACCTTTGCATTATGATGATGGGAATTATGTCGATGTGGGTAGGTCTGATGGAGATTGCAATAAAGGCGGGAATTGTAGAGACGGCATCAAGAAAAATGCGCAGTGTGATACGATTTCTGTTCCCGGGTGTTCCGAACGGTCATCCGGCAGAAAAATATATTGCGACCAATATGATTGCAAATATTCTAGGGCTTGGCTGGGCTGCAACTCCGGCAGGACTTATGGCGATGAAGCACTTGCAGGAATTAAATCCCAATCGGGATAAAAGTGTTGCCAGCAACGAAATGTGTACGTTTTTGATTCTGAATATTTCATCTCTACAGTTGATTCCCATGAATATCATCGCCTACAGAAGCCAGTATGGGAGCGTCAATCCGGCTGGAATTGTGGGAGCCGGGATTGTGGCAACGACAATCAGTACGCTTGTGGCAGTTTTGTTTTGCAAGGCAATGAATCGAGAGAAGCTATGAGTTCTGTACGGACAGATAGTTGGTTTTTCTCAGAAGTTTATAATCTTCTTTTGAGAAAATCAACTGGTTCATTAAAGCTTCCTTATTCGTCATCTCCGCATTGGAAATCACAACTTTTGTCGTAATCGGGAGCATATTATAATTGGAAAGACCGGACATCAATCCAATCTGTTGATTGGGATTGACAAGATTCCGAATGCAGGAGATAAAAACATGCTCTGTAGTCATCTGGCTGCGCAGGAAATAAGTGCCGATGAAGCCGTCTTGTTTGTATTCTCCGACATAGAAGCTGCCACAATGTCCGGGATGTTCGATATCTTTAATGTCATTAAACATTTGTGCGCGGTAGGTATTTCCGTTCGAAAGGCAAGGATACTGCTCGATGATACTCTGAACGATGGCTTTATTTTGCGTGTCATAAGAGTACATATAGAGTTTGGCAGCGTCTTTCTCGTAGATGTATTCTTCCTTTTGCAGTTCTGCTTCCTGTCCGAGGAGAAGGGAAGGAGAGATTTTGAAAATGCGAGAGATTTCCATAAAAGTAGGAAGGTCCAAAGAGATGTCTCCTTTTTCATATTTAGAAACTGTCGAAATGCTTTTCCGAAGCTTCACGGAGAGTTCTTTCAAGGTCATATTATATGCAGTTCTGTATTTACGGATATTTTCACCAACGATTTTATCTACATTCATAACAATTTTCTTTCTTAAAAATCAAATTTTTTATTAATTCTATACAAAAGGTTACGGATTTATGAAAATATGTACTTTTTCGGGTACATTTTCGCTTACACATATAATATCACACTTAAAATTTTCGTGTCAAGAAAATCGAAGGTATTTGAAAAAATCTTAAAAAAATATTAAAATTGGTATATTGATAGATAAAAGGAGGATTACTATGAAGGTAGAAGAAAGACTGCTCAAGTATGTAGCAGTAAAAACACCATGTGATGAAAACAGTGAATCTGTACCGACTTCACAGTGTCAATTCGAGCTTGCGAAACTTCTGGTAGAAGAACTTAGGGAACTGGGAGTAGAGAACGCACAGCTTGACGATAAGTGCTTCGTATATGGTGTCATTCCTGCAACGGAGGGATACGAGAATAAGAAGAAAATCGGTTTTATCGCACATATGGATACGGTTCCTGAATTCTGCGAAGGTGAAATCAAACCTGTAATCACACCGAATTATAATGGTGAAGACATGCCTCTTGGAACGAGCGGAAGAATCCTTAGTACAAAAGACTTTCCACATCTGAAGGATTTGAAAGGGCGTACATTGATTACTTCAGACGGGAATACGATTCTCGGTGTGGATGATAAGGCCGGAATCGCAGAGATTATGCAGATGATTCAGATTTTACGCGACGAGAACATACCGCATGGACAGATTAGCGTAGCGTTTACACCGGATGAAGAATGCGGAAGCGGTGCGGCTCACTTTGATTTTGAAAAATTCGATGCAGAAGTCGCTTACACGCTGGATGGTGACGGTGAAGGAGAGATTCAGTATCAGAACTTCAATGCCTGTGAAGCAAAATTTGAGATTCAAGGGAAAAACGTACATCCGGGTTCTGCAAAAGACGTTATGATTAATGCGGTTTTAATTGCGGCTGATATTAATAACATGCTGCCGAGATATGAGATACCAAGATGTACAGAAGGATATGAAGGATTCTATCATCTTTTGACAATCAACGGCGATGAAGGGCATGCGGTATCAGAATATATTATTCGAGACCATGACGAACATAATTTCAATGCAAGAAAGAAAACGCTGCGTCATATTGAGAAGAGTCTGAATGAAATCTGGGGTGAAGGAACGGTAACATTGACACTGACAGATGAATATAAGAATATGGAGAGCATTATCAAAGACCATATGTACTTGATTGAAAATGCAAGAAAAGCATGTGCGGCGGCTGAAGTGACAGAGGACATCTCTCCAATCCGAGGCGGCACAGATGGATGTAAGCTTTCCTTTAAAGGACTTCCTTGTCCGAATCTTGGAACAGGCGGTCACGGATATCATGGACCAATGGAGCATGTGACAGTAGAAGGAATGGAAGCAGCAACAAGAGTTGTAGTAGAATTAGTGAAAATATTTGCAAACGAATAAAAATAGAAAAGGGGAAAAGAAATGGAAAAGAAAAAGAAGAAAAAACTGGAATTCCCTACCGCCATTACAGTGTTATTTATCGTTCTCATATTTGCGGCGATTTTGACGGTTGTAGTTCCGGCAGGTTTGTACTCAAAATTATCTTATAATGCTGATAGTGACAAATTTGAAGTGATGACTCCATCCGGAGATGTTACGGAAATGGAGCCGACACAGGCAACACTGGATGAACTTGGTGTTACCGGTAACCTTGATAAATTCTTAGATGGAAGTATTAGTAAGCCGGTTGCGATTCCTGGAACATATGAGAAAGTAGAACAGTCTCCACAGGGAATTTTTGATATCCTTCTCGCACCGATCAGCGGTGTCTATGATACGATTGACATTATTTTATTCGTGTTTATCCTTGGAGGATGTATCGGTGTCTTGAATTATATGGGAGCATTCAATGCGGCGATCGCAGTACTTTCTAAGATTACAAAGGGAAAAGAATATATTTTGATCATTTTGATCACAATTATCATTGCAGCAGGAGGTACCACATTTGGTCTTGCCGAAGAGACGATTGCCCTATATCCGATTCTTGTGCCGGTATTCTTGGCAGCAGGGTATGACGTAATGGTTTGTATCGCTGCAATTTATATGGGATCTTGTATTGGTACGATGTTTCCGACGATCAACCCATTCTCAGTAGGAAATGCGAGTAACGCAGCAGGTATCAGTATTGCAGAAGGTATGGGAATCCGTTCCGTTGCATTGGTACTTGGAGTAGTAATTACATTGATCTACATTTTACGTTATGCAAAGAAAGTAAAAGCAGATCCTACAAAATCACTTTGCTATGATCAATATGAACATCATATGCAGAAATTCGGACATCAGGGCGAAGTTCCTGAATTTACAACGAAGATGAAACTTTCTCTTTCTGTATTCGGAATTTCATTTGCAATCCTTGTATGGGGACTTGTAAGACATCAGTGGTGGTTTGATAAGATGACAGCTCTCTTCCTTGCATGTGCAATTCTTCTTGCATTCACATCAGGAATCGGAGAGAAAAACTTTATGGATCAGTTTATCTCAGGAGCTGCGGACTTGATGAGTGTTGCACTCGTTGTAGGTGTTGCACGTGGTATCAACATCATTCTGGAAAATGGTATGGTTTCCGATACAATCCTTGAGTTCTTCTCAGGAGCAATCAGCGGAATGAATCCATTTGTATTCATTATCTTGATGATGCTTGTATTCATCGTACTCGGATTCTTCATCTCATCTTCATCAGGACTTGCAGTATTATCTGTTCCGATCATGGCGCCACTTGCAGATACAGTTGGTGTTTCAAGAGCAGCGATCGTTTCAGCATATGCTTATGGTTTAGGACTTATTTCCTTCATCACACCGACAGGATTAGTTCTTGCAACATTGGCTATGGTAGATGTTACGTATGATAAATGGTTGAAATTTATTATGCCACTTATGGGAATCATCACCGGCTTCAGTGCAGTGATGCTTCTTGTTCAAGTAATGCTATAAACGACAGAGTGATAGAACAAGAACCGAGGGAAAAATATGGATTTTGAGACAAAAATTCGAGAAGACAGAGAAAGTCTGATTGAAGATATTAAGAAATTGGTATCAATTGATAGCGTAGAAGCTGCTCCAGAGGAAGGCATGCCTTTCGGAAAAGGAGCGGCGGAGGCGCTCCAGGCATTTCTTGATATGGCAGAAAGTCTGGGAGCAAAGACGGAAAACTTTGATAACTATGCCGGACATGCGGATTTCGGTGAAGGAGAAGAGACGCTTGGTATTTTGGGACATATGGATGTTGTTCCATGTGGAGACGGATGGTTATGCGACCCATTTCAACCGGAAGTCATCGATGGGAAATTATACGGACGCGGTGTCTTGGACAACAAAGGTCCGATGGCCGTCTGCCTTCATGCGGTGAAGATTCTAAAAGAGATGGGGCTTCCACTCCGTAAGAAAATCCGTTTTATCGTAGGAGCAAATGAAGAGACGGATTGGAAATGTGTGGATTACTATTTCAATCAGAAAAAGATTGCTCCACCGGAATTATCTTTCACACCGGATGCGGAATTCCCTTTGAATCATGCGGAGAAAGGCGTGTTCCAGTATCAGCTTATTACAGATTTAAAAGAAGAAATAGAGCTTTCAGGTGGAAATGCATTTAACTCTGTGGCGGAGAGCGCTTATGTGCTCTTGGATGGGACTGTAGAAGCACAGATTCAGGAGAAGAAAGTGAAGTGGGAAGAAGCAACCGGCTGCCATTTTGAGACGGAAAGTGCAGATGGAAAAATAAAACTTCTGGCACATGGTTTTGCGGCACATGCAGCGAATCCGGAAGGCGGAAAGAATGCGATTACAGCAATTATGTATGCGCTCTGTGATTTGAAGGTCGGCGGAGAATTGGAAAAGATTGCTGCATTCTATATGGAACGTATCGGATTCAATCTCTGCGGTGAGAATATTGGAGTTGGTCTTTCTGATGAAGTGTCCGGAAAACTCAGTTTCAATGTGGGAAAAGTAGAGGTAGCGGATGGAAAACTGATATTCTCCATTGATAATCGTGTTCCGGTCAGCTACAAATGTAAAGAGGCACAGGAATTGATTGAGAAGAATCTGGAAGGTACGAGATTCCGTTTTGCAAATCCGGATATTATAGAAGCAATCTATGTGCCGAAGGACAGTTTCCTCGTACAGACTTTGATGGATGTGTACAAAGAGGTGACAGGGGACGAGAAGGCAGAGCCACAGGTGGACGGCGCATGTTCTTATGCGAGAGCGCTTGATAACTGTGTGGCGTTCGGCGCGCTTCTTGAAGACCAGCCAAACTTAATGCATCAGAAGAATGAGTATCTGGAACTTGATAAGCTGGATATGTGGATGAAAATCTATTTGGAAGCAATCTATAGGCTTGCAAAATAAAGTTGTAAGGGGCTGTGATTTTACAGCCTCTTTTCTATTGACGCACAAGGCGCATCATGTTATGATGTGTTCCACAAATCAAGATTTCTAAATTTCTTTTTATCTAAAGTATCTGTGACATT
>CAJJYZ010000012.1 GCA_905197485.1 uncultured Lachnospiraceae bacterium
TTCATTTTGAACGAAAAGTCCTCTTTTTCCGTAGAGGCAGTTATTTCACAGCCCCTTTTTATTCGGTTCTATAATAAATGTTGGGGTATGGTTTATTTCCATATTCCCAGCATTTATTTTTTGCATTAAAATAAAGAAAAACCCCCAAGCACCCGCACATTACTATCAGATACTCGGAGGTATAAACTATGCATAATCATTGTATCAATCAATTACTAAATTTGGAAGGAGTAGTTGTAAAAAAAATTATTCATGCGGACTCTTTTGTTAAAATTTATCTCGAAACCAAACCCTCACAACAAATCTGCCCCCATTGTGGTGCTTCCACAAAAAAATCCATGATTACCGTTCCCAGACCATCAAGGATCTTCCCCTTCAGTTGAAGCATTGCTATCTTGTGCTTAAAAAAAGAAGATATACCTGCAGCTGTGGGAAACATTTTTATGAGAAGTATTCTTTTTTACCACGCTATTTCCAGCGTACTTCCAGGCTGACTGCTTTTCTTGCAGACTCCCTTCATAAAAATCAAAGCATTAAGGAGCTTTCCCTCTCTGCCAATGTTTCCCCTTCCACCGTTCATCGAATTTTAGATACGGTTTCCTATTCCCGCAGGAGGTTTCCGGAAGTCCTTTCTATTGATGAATTTAAAGGAAATGCAGCTACCGGTAAATTTCAGTGTATTTTGACAGATCCCATAAAGCACCTCATTCTGGATATCCTCCCTGACCGGACACAGAGCCATCTGGCTGCTTACTTTTCTTCTGTCCCTAAAGCAGAACGGTATCGCGTAAAATATTTTGTATGCGATATGTGGACCCCTTATACAGAACTGGCAAAGATTTACTTTCCCCATGCCAAGATCATCATTGACAAGTATCATTTTATCCGGCAGGTCACATGGGCAATTGAAGGCGTCCGCAAAAGACTGCAGCGTTCCATGCCTTCTTCCCTGCGGAAGTATTACAAAAAGAGTAAAATCCTCATTCTTACCAGATACCATAAGCTAAATGAGGAAAACCGAAAAGCCTGTGACCTTATGCTGCTCTATAATGATGACCTGCGCAAAGCTCATTTCCTGAAAGAAAAATTTTATGATATCTGTCAGGATCGCAAATATTCCCGGCAGAGAAAAGATTTCTTTGACTGGATAAAAGCTGCTGAGACTTCTGGGATAACAGAATTTGAGAAATGTGCCAGAACCTACCGGAACTGGTCAAAAGAAATCCTTCATGCTTTTAAATATCCACATATCACCAATGGACCAACCGAAGGATTTAACAATAAAATAAAAGTCCTGAAACGGATTTCCTATGGTATTCGGAAATTTGAACGTCTCAGAACCCGTATTTTTCTTGTAACAGACAATTAAAAACCTTGTGGGTGCTTGGAGGTTTGTTTGCCATGCCATAAATTTGAGTTTTTTCATAATAAACATAAAAACGCTTTCAAACACAGCTATGGAGCGGAATTTAGGAAATTCCACCCCAACTATTGACATAGAACCTTTTATTCCTCTATTTTTTCTTCGGAAGTTTCTTCTTCTGATGCTGTGTCGGAAGAAGAAACTTGCTTTTTCGGTTCGACAGAAGCAGAGTATTGCATCACATTGTCCAGAAAGACTGCGGAATACAAGTAATCATTTCCCTGTTGCCCCCAACCGTAGATGGAGGTTGTCACGCCGTTTAAAATCGTCTCGGAGATTCGAACGCCTTTGCTTTTTAATGTACTGTTTACATCTTCTAAAGCCATGCCGGGAGTTAGCTTTTGAATGGCGCTCTCGGAGATGTTAGACGTATCTTCATCTTTCATGCCCGTCTGGGAGATGCTGATTAGTTTTCCGTCCTGGAAAGTGAGAAGTACGGTTCCTTCTTCGTCTTTGGTCACCCATTGATACCGTTCTGTCACCATATTGTCTGTGGAAGTGCGGGTAAGAAGATTCCCTTCCGTACCGATTGTATGTTGCGCTTCCTCCATGGAGATGCCGAGTTTCAAATCGTTGTAATTGCTTGCGGTGATTACGTTTTTATGATTCTTTTGTACTACATTCTGTTTTTCCTTTTCTTTGTCTGCCCGGGACTTTTGATAGAAAAAGAAACCGGCAGCCAAAGCAAGAATGCAAAGAAACAGAATGATTAGAAACAGGGTGCGCGTCTTTTTTCGATTTCTTCTCTTATTCCTCTTGATAGAAGGAGAAGGCTGCTTTTCCTTTTCTAAGTCACGTTTGATTTTACAGTGATAGCAAAGAGCATATTTGTGATAGATAGGATTTCCGTTTTGGTCTGTGCCTGTCCGAATATGTTTGATTGTCATTTCTTTTCCGCATCGGGAACAATTCATAGAACATTTCCTCCTCTTTTGTTATTGCTCAATATGTATTATAGCGAAGATAGAAAAAATATGCGAGCAAAAAAATAAAACTCTTGCAAAAAATCTGCGCTTCGCATATAATAAGTCTCACATAATATTCTATATTCAATTTAATTCAAATGAAATTCAAAGATGCATTTCGCGTCACGTTCAAACAATTTTAGATGGACTCCGTAATTAGGAAGGAGTTTATATGACTTATCATCAATTTGTAAATGAAGTAGAGATGAAAGTGAAAAGTTGTGTTGCTGATAACATTAGCGTACAGATTCATGTTGCAATCAAGAATAATAGTTGTGAGCGCAGAGGAATCATGATGGCTGAAAAAGGAATCAATATTTCACCGACGATTTATCTGGAGGATTATTACAAAGAATTCCTACAGGGAGAGTCGATGGAGCAGATTGCCAGACAGATTTTGAATCGTTATGAGGAAGTGCGATTCAGGGAATCGTGGGAAGGCTCTTTTATCCAATCTTTTGATAAGGTAAAGTCGAGAATCGTCTATAAAGTTATTAATCGGGAAAGGAATGAGAGATTGCTTCGGGAAGTTCCGCATAGAGATGTGATGGATTTGGCGATGGTATGTTACGTATTGATTCGCCTTCAGAACGGACAGACAGCGACGATGTTAATCAAGCAAGAACATTTAAGATTGTGGAGAGTAACGGAGAAGGAGGTATTTGAAGAAGCAGAAAAAAACGTAAAGAGAATTTTGCCGGCGAAGCTGAGCCGGATGAAAGACGTGCTGGCGAGTATGCTGGAGATTTCCGTAGAAGAGGATGATACGGAAGATTTGATGTATGTGATGAGTAACGAAGAAGGAAGCTTTGGGGCGGCATGTATCTTCTATGAAGGGGTGATGGATATGATACATGATACGATTCGTGAAAATTATTATGTCATACCAAGCAGTGTGCATGAGATGATTATTTTGCCGGAAAGCGCGGCGCCCCAAAAGAAGGAAATCGAGGAGACGGTTTCGGAAATCAATCGAACACAAGTGGAGGATGAAGAAGTCCTGTCCGACAGAGTCTATTACTATAATGCGAGAAGCAAGCAGTTAATGATGTAAGAGACGATAAGCGGAAAGGAGGGTGTTTATGGTAAGAGATTTCATTAGCAGGAAATGTTGTTTTATACTTTGCATCGTGTTGTTTTTGATTTTGTTTGCAGCGCTAAAATGGAATGCTTTTGCAAAAGAAGAGAAAAGTGAGAAGAAGATTGTGACATCTTTCAAAACGTTGGAGAAGGACAGCTATGCATACGCACAGAAGCCGGACGTTCGCCAATTGGAATCTATTTTTCCGGAGGAACTGGAGGCAATGTTGGAAGACGGGACGAAGCTTCGAATTCCTGTCTCATGGAAGCCGGACTGCGATTTGCAGAGTACGAATCATGAGCAATATACGTTTCAGGCGGTAGTGGATGAGAAACAATATGCGGTGGAAGAAGCGATGATGCCGAAGATACAGGTCTCTATCCGGCGGGAAGAAGAAAAAAATACGCTTGGACGTGCAAAACAATACAAGCTGATTGAGAAGTCCAACAAGTATTACAACGGAAAACTCCGGGTGGGATATTTTGTAGTCGAGACGGAGGAAGGAAGAAAGCAGGCGTTTTGCGCGCAGCATCAACTGACTTCACCGGAGGTCAATGATATGCTGACGGAGTCGGCTGTCTATACGAAAAAAACGGATGCTTCTTCCGAGGTTTCCAGAAGGCTTCGAAAGGTTTTGTATTACGGATGGGGAGGTCCGAAAGATATTGGACCAAAACCGGATACGTCTGGAGGAAATGGTCAGGACAAAGGTCTTGTAAATGACGCGTCACATTTTCGGAGAACGTCTCTTGCTGCGTCGGTGGCAAGCAATAATGCAGACAATACGTTCGGATATGGGAAATTATTCCTGGATTATTTGGATAAGAACTATCCGGATGCGCCGGATGGATTCGAGGTTCATATGCTGGAAGCGCCGAATCGGGATAATCAGAATCTTGTGTTTCCGACCTATAAACCGGAAGGAAGTCTGCGTTTGAAAAAGACATCTGCGAATCCAGATTTGTCCGAGAACAATACTTGCTATTCTTTCAAAGGTGCGGAATTCGGAGTGTATGCCCGTTATAATAGCGGAACAAATCAGGTTTCAGAGGAAGTGGGAAGGCTGGTTACAGATGAAAAGGGAGAAAGTAACACGATTCCTGTAAAATCCGGAACTTATTATGTGAAAGAATTAAAGGCGCCGCCGGGATATGCGCTGAGTACAGAAATTAAGTCTGTGAAAGTGGAAGCGGGGAAAACGGCAGAGATAGCGTTTACAGATAGACCGCAGTACGGTGATGTGACCATGCTATTGAGAAAGACGGATGAGGAGGCAAATCAGGATACGTCTACACCAACAGTAAGCCTTGCTCATGCAGAATTTACGGTAAAATTTTATCCGGGATTGTGGGAAAAGGACAAGAATCCAGAAGAACTCGGGAAGAAATGTGCAAGAACATGGGTGTTCCAAACAGATGACAAAGGAATTGCCAAATATGAGGAAAGCTATCTCGTGGAAGGAGACAAGCTTTATAAAAATTCAGAAGGAAAACCGGTCATTCCACTTGGTACAGTAACAGTTCAGGAGACAAAATCTCCGGAAGGATATTTGCTGAATCCGCAACTGTTTGTCATTCAGATTACACCGGAAGGAGAGCAAGAAGAAGTACATACCTATCAGGAGCCAACCGTTCCCGAGAAACTTTTGAAGCTGGAATTGGTTAAATGGCAGGAGAATACGGAAATTCCGATTCCGGGAGTAGAGTTCGAACATAGAAGACCGGACGGGAAAACAGATATCGTTACGACAAATGAGAACGGGAAGCTGGTTATCAAAGGACTTCAGCGAGGACAACATGAGATTCGGGAAACGAAAGTCATGGATGGATATCTGTTGAATGGAAATCGGATTGCGTTTGAAGTAGATGAAGAGAATCACATTACGCTCACCTCTGAGCCGGACCCGGAAAAGGGAGAGATTCGATTCGATGTGACGGAAGACGGGCAGATTCGGGTCGAGGTGGAAGATAAACTGGCGCCGTTCCAACTGGAGATTCATAAGAAAAATGAAAAAGAGAAGAAACTTGAGGGAGCGGAATTTACGCTTTATTCGGAGAAAACATGTGAAAATGTATTGATAAAAGCGGAAACCGACGAAAAAGGGATGCTTAGAATGGAAGGACTTGAGATAGGAAAGAAATACTATCTGAAGGAAACAAAAGCGCCGAAAGGTTATCGGATTCCTACGGATATGTTTGGAAATCCGATTGTCTATGAAATCTGGTCGGAAAGTGTTCCGGTACAAGACAAATTTCTGTTTTATGTCAATGGAACGGCATATGACACATCATCCGAAGGAATGTTTCGTGTGGAAGGAACGAAGGCGGACCGTCATGGTGTCGTAACCATTTTGAATACGACATTGAAAAAATTACCGGCTACCGGTTCGTTTCTCATGTTGCCGACGGTATTTTTAGCATTGTGGTTTGTTAATTTAGCATGGAAAAGGAGATAACTAGATGAAGAAAAAGATTGTGATAGGATTATATATGATGACATTGGTTACGACGACGTTATTCGGAACTTCATACGGCATGCCGGTATTTGCGGCGGAGAAGAACCCAAAAGCAGCAGAACATAGAATGGATTCTGTGACGACAAATCAAGGGGTTGCGGATTTCGGCAGAGGAGATGCGAAGATTCAGATTATCGGAAACGAGGGACAGACATTGGTCGGAAAAGAGTTTTACGTATATCAGTTATTTGATGCGGAAAACGCAGTAGGAGGAGAATCTATCAACTATACGTTCTGCCCGGAATATGAGAATGCGTTGAAAAAGGTAGTCGGAAAGAGACTGTCAAAACCGGCAGAAGAAGTGACAGAATATATGGTGATTGATTACATCCAGACGTTGAATACGCATAAAGCGGAAGGCGGTGATATTGAGCAGCCGGTGGAAGGAAGATACAGTAAGCTTCGATATTTTATCGAGGAGCTTCGAGATGAAATCAGAGCCCAGAACGTGAAAGGGGATATGGTTCGTGTTCAGGATGTCAAAGGAAATCAATCGGTTGAAATCAAAGGGCTTCCATACGGATATTATATTGTAGATGAGGTGACAAAAGTAGAAGGAGAACATAGCGCGGCATCGCTTTGTATGGTTAATACGGCAAATCCGGATGTGGATATCAATATCAAGTCCGATTATCCGACGGTGGAAAAGAAAATCAGGGAAGACGATAACCGGGATGAGATTGGAGCGGAAGGATGGAATGACATCGCAGATTATGAAATCGGTCAGACGGTTCCTTACAAATATACTTCTGTGATTCCAAACATGAACGGATATGATACCTATTATTTTGCGTGGCATGATGTGATGGATGAGGCGTTGACATTCCGCCCGGATACGGTGAAGATATCGATTCGTGAAAAAAAGGGAGATAAGGAATATACACTGAAAAAAGAAGAATTTAAAGTGCAGGAAAATCCTGGAAATGAAGAGACGTTCCGGGTAGAAATCCAGGACTTAAAAGCGATTGTAGACAGGGAATTTAATCAGAAAAATGCGGAGAATGAGAATGTGTACGGACAGGAAATCGTATTGCGTTATGACGCGGTGTTGAACGACCTTGCGGCGGAAGATACGGGACGTCCCGGATTTGAGAATGACGTAAAATTAGAGTTCTCGAATAATCCGGATTCTGATGGGAAAGGCAGCACCGGAGAGACTCCTTGGGATACGGTCGTATGTTTTACATACAAATTGAATGGGCTGAAAACAAACAATCATGACAAAGTGTTGGCAGATGCAAAATTCCGGCTATATTCTGACGAAAAATGTACGGAAGAAGTGTATGTGAAGCAAGCGAACAAAGGGTACGTTGTCATGAATCGGGACAGTGTGGGCGGTACGGACCACACAGGAGGAGAGGTTCCGGAAGAGGCAGTGGAGATGGTATCCGATGAAAACGGCGTATTTACAATCTATGGATTGGATGGCGGAACATATTGGCTCAAGGAAACAGACGCTCCTGTCGGATATCGGCCAATTCTGGACCCGATTAGAATCGATGTTATCCCAACGTTTACGGAAGAGCGAAACGACTATGTCAAAGGCGACGGTGCGACGGATAAGACGTTGGTTCGATTGGAATTTGAGGCTTATATCAAACAATTCTTATCCGGAGTATTTGAAGAGAATACGCTGAAACTTGCAACAGATGTACAGGATGGAGCAGGAAATCTTGTAGTTGTAAACCAAGTGGGAATGAAGCTTCCGGGAACCGGTTCTTCTATGATGATTTTCGTTGTAACAGCCGGAATTGCGTGCTCTGTTTATGCGTTATGGAAAAAAGGAAAAGAATGTTAGAGTGTGGGATGAAATCGAATGAAAGGAAGAAGCAGACAGATGATATGTTTCCTTCTTGGTTTAGGATTATGTGCTTTTCCAATCATAAGCAGCAAAATAGAAGCGGGAAAACAACATGCGGCAGTTAGAACATACGAGGACGCGGTGGAACAGGAAGAAAACACAGAGAGTATTTTGCAATCGGCCGGAAGATACAATGAACTATTGTGGCAGACGAAAGGGGCGGTTGTAGGAGACTTGAACGAGGAAGAATTAAGTGAGGAGAGTTATCAAAAACAACTGAATGTAAGCGGAACCGGCGTCATGGGAGCGATTGAAATTCCTAAAATTGATGTCAACCTCCCGATATGGCATGGGACGGCGGAAGAAGTGTTGTCGAATGGAGCCGGGCATTTAAGAGAAAGCAGTCTTCCGGTAGGCGGTGTGAACACAAGATGTGTTTTGACAAGCCACCGGGGGCTGCCAAGCTCCAAATTATTTACGAGATTAGATGAGCTGGAAACGGGAGATTTGTTTTATATCCGGACTTGCGGACAAACATTGGCCTATCAAGTCTGCAATATAGAAGTGATAGAACCGGATGAGATAGAGAAGCTTCAGATAGTATCGGAAAAGGATTTGGCAACGTTGGTTACCTGTACGCCATATGGAATCAATACGCATCGATTGATTGTAGATGGAGAAAGAGTTCCGTATCAGAAGGCTGCGTATGATAGAATCCGGCCGAACATGTTCTCGTTGCGGGAGCTGTGTTTCTTTTTGCTTCCGTTTGTGCTTCTTGGTACGGCGGTTTGGAAATTTTGGAAGGAAAGAAGAAAAAAGAGGTGTAAGGAATATGAAAAGAAAAAGGAAAGGTATCCGTATGATAAGTCTGTGCCTTCTCGTGTTCTTTCTGATAGGAGGAAGCGTACAGGCAGAAGAAAAAGGAGTCATTCGCATCCGGCTCGAAGAAGGAGGAAAAGGGACTTCTAGGAAAGGAGTTGTTTTCGCGTATACAAAAGTGGCGGAGATTGTCAATGGAGACTTTGTAGGAGAGGATTGGATGCAAGGGATTGAGATTGACGGTTCCAGTTCGGCAAAAGAGGTGCAGGAGGCGGCCTGCAAAATTGCAGAACGGGTGAAAACACCGGATGGAACGGTTACAACAGATGAAAACGGGACGGCACATATCGAAGGATTGAGCGAAGGACTCTATCTTCTGACAGTGACAGGAAAAGCATCCTATGATGAAATACTTCCGATTCTTGTATCGATTCCATCCTGGAATGAGAAAAATGGGAACATGGAGTATGAAGTGCAGGTTATACCAAAACATGAACCGAAACAGGAAGAGAATCCGGTGGCTCCGCAGACGAACTTGAACAGTACATACAGACAGAAGCTGATGAGCGCTGGGGTGTGTCTGTTCGGGGCGCTGATGCTCTTCGTTCTGATAAGGAGAAAGGAAGAAGATGAAATCGATTTGTAAGAGTGGAATCGTTTTCCTGTGTCTGGCGGCGGCAGCGTTTTTTGCCGCCGCACACAAGGAGAACCGGCCGTATGTTCAGACGGAAAAAGAGAATCGGCAATTGCAGGATTTGGTGATAGAACAGACAGGAAAAGAAGAAACGGAGAATTCTTGTGAGAAAGAGATTGATTTTGAAGCGCTTCGACAAATTAATCCGGATATTTGCGGATGGATTTCTATTCCTGGAACAGCGATAAACTATCCGGTACTTATCGGAGAGAGCGATGAGGAATATCTGAAGAAAGATTTCAAGGGAGAATACAGCAGTCTTGGGTCCGTCTTTGCATTTTCTGACACAGCAAAGGACTTTTCGGACGTCCACAATTGTTTCTTCGCGCATAACATGAAGAAGCCGCAGATGTTTGGAGAGTTAAAAAAATACAAAAATCCGCAATTTGCAAAAGAACATTCGGAATTATATTTGTATACGCCGGAGGGAGAGGAACGCTATCTTGCCTTTTCTGCCTTTGAGTGCAAGAAACAGGATGAAATCTTTGCCCACAAAATGGAACGGGGAAGCGTGGAATTTGAACAGCTTCTTGCGAATCTGATATATCGGAGCATGTGGGGAGGAGAACCGGAAGGACTGGACGGACAGTGGGGGAAAGTGCTGACTCTTTCTACATGCAGTGAGTATGACCGGACGAACAAGAGGATGACTGTTCATTTTGTGAAAATCGAGTGATAAAAATTAGAGAAATTTGACGAAGAAGAATGCTTTACTTTTTTCTAAAAATGTGGTACGATAACAGAGCGTCAGAAATGAACGCGGTTTACATCTATAGCTCAGGGGATAGAGCAATGCCCTCCGGAGGCATGAGCGGCGGTTCGAATCCGCCTAGATGTGTAATTTGATGATGAATCCCGGTATAGAAGGAGTGTATGCAGTCTTTGCAGTCAGGTTCTTTATGCCGGGTTTCTTATTAATCAAAATTACAGAGAAAGGATGAGAAAAAGATGAAGTACGAGAACATCAATCAGAAAATGCTGGAAATGAAAGACGAAATCTTCGCTTCCATCAAAGAAAGTGTAGCAATTGAAAGCGTGAAGGGAGAGCCGAAGGAAAATGCTCCGTATGGGGAAGGACCGAAGGCGGCTTTAGACCATGCGCTTGCGTTGGGAGAAAAGTTAGGATTCAAGACAGGAAATCTCGATAACCGAATCGGATGGGTAGAATACGGCGAAGGTGAAGAGATTGCGGCAGTACTTGGACATCTGGACGTAGTGCCTCTCGGAGAAGGATGGGATTATGACCCACTCGGATGCGAGATTCATGACGGCAAGATGTACGGAAGAGGAGTGTTAGATGACAAGGGACCGACAATTGCTGCGATTTATGCGTTGAAAGCGATTCGTGACCTCGGACTTCCGATTGATAGAAGAATCCGCGTGATGATTGGAACCGATGAGGAGAATGGTTCTTCCTGTGTAAAACATTATGTGGAGTCTGACGAAGAAATGCCGGCAATTGGATTTACACCGGATGCGGATTTCCCGGTCATTTTCTTTGAAAAGGGACAGACATTCTGGAGTTTATCGAAGAAAGTAGAAGAGAAGCCGGAAGTGAAAGTCCTGTCTATCAAAGGTGGAACAGCAACGAATGTTGTCATGCCAAAATGTACGATGGTAGTAGAAGGGGACTTTGACTTTCAGGAGTCAAAAGGCATCACTGTTTCAAAAGAAAATGGAAATACGGTCATCGTTTCTTCCGGAAGGGGCGCGCATGGAAGCACACCGCACCTTGGAAAGAACTCAGCTATCGCATTATTTAAAGCGTTAAAAGAACAGGGAATCAACCTTGGCGGCGATTTGCAGAAGATGGCAGAATTCATCACAGAGAAAATCGGGGATGAGACACAGGGAGAAAGCCTTGGAATCCACTATAGCGATGAAGAGACTGGAAAGACATCCGTATGTCTCGGTATGATTGATTGTACAGAAGATAAGATTTCCCTGACTCTTGATATCCGCTATCCAAATCATGGAGACAGAGATGAACTTGTAGCAAATGTAGAGAAGAATGCCAAAGCATACGGTTTAACTGCAGAGATTACCGGAGAAGGCAAGATGCTCTATGTATCCAAAGAATCTGAACTGGTACAGAAATTGATGCATGTCTATACAGAAGAGACAGGCGACAAGGAAGAACCAATCGCTATCGGGGGAGGTACTTATGCGAAAGCCTTCAAAAATATGGTTGCTTTCGGGCCATTATTCCCGGGAGATGAGGATGTGATTCATCAGCCAAACGAATGTGCGGATGTGGAGAAGATGATGAAGTCATATCAGATTATCGCGGCTGCGATGTATGAGATTGCCTGCAAATAATTTGAACAAATAAAGAAATAGAGAGAAAAAGGATTGCGTACGAAGGTGTTACGCAATCCTTTTTCTCAGAATGGTCTTACTTTTATAAATGCTAAGATTCGTGTTCCGCAATGATGCGATTCATGACATCCGGGTCAAATTGATTGTTTCGAAGCATTTCGAGTTCATATTTATATGGCGCGTAAGACTTCTTATCCTTCGTCGGTGACGGAATGTAAGGAGTCTCCAGGATTTTTGGAATCTGCTCAAAATCTTTGTGGTGAACGATATAGGAAAGTGCGTCAAACCCAAGCTCGCCAAATCCGATATTGGCATGTCTGTCTTTTGCCGCTCCGCGTACGTTTTTTGAATCGTTCAAATGAAAAACGGCAATGCGCTCGGTTCCGATAATTTTGTCAAATTGTTCCATGACTCCGTCAAAATCATGGACGATGTCATAACCGCTGTCATTTGTATGGCAGGTATCAAAACAAACACGAAGCTTTTCATTATATACTACTTTATCAAAAATTCGTGCCAATTCTTCGAACGTTTTTCCGATTTCCGAACCTTTTCCTGCCATAGTTTCCAAAGCGATATTACATGCGGTGTCTTTTGTTAAAACTTCATTGATACCTTTTGCAATTTGTTCAATACCGGCATCGACGCCTGCGCCTACGTGGGCGCCCGGATGCAGGATTAATGTATTGCTTCTGCAGGCGGAGCTTCGTTCCAGTTCCAATGCTAAAAATTTGACTGCGATTTCGAAAGTCTCCGGTTTGACAGAATTTCCTAAATTGATGATGTAAGGGGCATGGACAATGATTTCTTCGATGCCATGCGTTTTCATATATTCCCAGGCCGGCTCGATATTCAGCTCTGAGATTTCTTTTCGTTTTGTGTTTTGTGGAGCTCCGGTGTAGAACATAAAAGTGTTTGCGCCGTAAGAAACTGCTTCTTTGGCGGAGCCGAGCAACATTTCTTTTCCGCTCATTCCAACATGGGAACCTAATTTTAACATTTGATTTTACCTCGCTTCAAAAATTATTGTTTCCGAAAGACGGATTTTGGCTGTTTGCAGATTGGACATGTGTAAGTATCAGGGAGAGATTCGAAAGGAACAGCTCCCTCATAGACATAACCACAGATGCCGCATACCCAGGTATCGTTGGATGTTTCCGTTTTTTCTTCATCCCCAAGGTAAGTCGGAGCGTTTTTCGGACTCTTTCCTTTGACAACCTGATGATAATATGCATAAGTCATGGCAGGTTCTTCTTTCAGAACATCTCCATCTACTACTTCGCCTAAGAATACGGTGTGGGTCGAAGTCTCCAATTTGTCAATGACTTTGCATGTCACATAGCCGCAGGCATCCGTTACAACCGGAAGACTGCCTATTGTCTCATACGGGACAGAATCGAATTTGTTGACTGTTTTGCCGGACTGAAATCCGAATTGCCCGATGATTCCAGGGTCAGAAGATTCAGATAAAATAGAAACGGAAAACAGACCGGAAGATTCGATGCAGGAATTCGTGAAGTTTTCGTGGTTCATGCTGACCGCAATCGTAGCGGGAGAAGAAGTAATCTGCATAATACTATTTGCGATACAGCCGGTCGGGCGTGTCCCGTCTAATGTAGAGACGAGATAAACGCCATAAGAAAAGTTGCGAAATACGTGTTTATTCATAAATGAGCCTCCTGATAATAGTAATTATTACTGATAATAACATGGTGGAAAGAAAAAAGCAAGGTATCTTTTCAAAATATATAGTTGTTGTACATGATTTCATGTGCTAAAATATATAAAGTTAACATCAGGTATTTAAACCTTATAATATACATTTTATTTTTGAGGAGGAAAATCATGAAAAAATTGGCAGATATGCTAAGCGCAGAGCTTGGAAAAGCGTTTGAAGCTTCGGGTTACAATTCGAAGTATGGAAAAGTCACATTGTCCAATCGTCCGGATTTGTGTGAATATCAGTGCAATGGGGCGATGGCTGCGGCAAAAGAATATCACAAAGCGCCGTTTATGATTGCAGATGATGTAGTGGGCGGCTTGAAGGAAAGCACACTGATAGCAGAAGTAGAATCCGTAAAACCTGGATTCATTAATCTGAAAGTAAGCACAGAAGCTTTGGCACAATATATGAATGGGATGAGTGGGGAAGAAGCTCTTGGATTCGAGAAAAATGAGAATCCGAAGACAATGATTATCGACTACGGCGGAGCGAATGTAGCAAAACCGCTTCATGTCGGACATTTGAGAACTGCGATTATCGGAGAAAGTGTCAAGAGAATCGCGCGTTTTGCAGGAGATAAAGTCATCGGAGACGTACACCTTGGAGACTGGGGATACCAGATGGGTCTTATCATCACAGAATTGAAGAAGAGAAAACCGGAACTTCCGTATTTCGACGAGCAGTTTGCAGGAGAATATCCGGAAGAGGCGCCGTTTACAATTGACGAATTGGAAGAAATCTATCCGACAGCCAGCGCTTATGCGAAGGAGCATGAAGATTATAAAGAAGAAGCGCTCCATGCGACATACCTGTTGCAGAATGGACATAGAGGATATACGGCGATTTGGAAGCACATTATGCGTGTGTCAGTCGCGGACTTGAAGAAAAACTATGCGAATCTGAATGTAGAATTCGACCTCTGGAAAGGGGAATCCGATGCGCAGGCATATATCCCGGATATGGTAGAATACTTGAAAAAAGAAGGGTATGCACGTTATGATGACGGCGCGCTTGTGATTGATGTTAAAGAAGAGAGCGATACAAAAGAGATTCCTCCATGCATGATTTTGAAATCGGATGGGGCATCTCTCTACGGAACAACAGACCTTGCAACGCTCATTGAACGTGAGAAACTGTATCATCCGGATGAAGTGGTGTATGTAGTAGATAAGCGCCAGGAACTTCATTTCGTACAGGTATTCAGAAGTGCAAGAAAAGCACATATCGTGAGTGATGATACAAAGCTTCAGTTTATCGGATTTGGTACGATGAATGGAAAAGATGGAAAACCGTTCAAGACGAGAGAGGGCGGCGTTATGCGTTTAGAGAATCTGATTGGAGACATCGAAGAGCGGATGTACAATAAGATTATGGAGAACCGCGCTATCTCAGAGGAAGAAGCAAGACAAACTGCGAAAATCGTAGGGCTTTCCGCAATCAAATACGGAGACCTTTCGAACCAGGCTTCCAAAGATTATGTGTTTGACGTGGACAGATTTACTTCGGCAGAAGGAAATACAGGCCCATATATCTTATATACAATCGTTCGTATCAAATCTATTTTAAATAAATATAAAGAAACGAACAAAGAACCGGTAAAAGGGATTGTGAAAGCTGCACAGTCTAAGAGTGAAAAGGAACTGATGCTGGAACTTGCAAGATTCAATGAAGCGATTGAAAATACGTATACTGAGAAAGCGCCGCATAAGATTTGTGCGTATGTATATGACCTTGCAAATGCGTTGAATCATTTCTATCACGAGACAAAGATTTTAGCGGAAGAAAATGAAGAAAGACAGGCGAGCTTCATTTCCATGCTTCTTCTGACGAAAGAAGTGTTTGAAGCATGTATTGATATGCTTGGATTTGAAGCGCCGGAGAGGATGTAAGCATGACGGAAAAATTGTTTTATGTGGATGAATATCGAAAGACATTCACTGCTACAGTTTTATCCTGCGAGCAATCGGGAGAAAATTATAAGGTAGTTCTTGACAGAACTGCCTTTTTTCCTGAGGGCGGCGGACAGAGCGGTGATATTGGAACGCTGAACGGAGTGCAGGTCTGCGATAC
This sequence comes from uncultured Lachnospiraceae bacterium, assembly GCA_905197485.1. Lineage (GTDB taxonomy): Bacteria > Bacillota > Clostridia > Lachnospirales > Lachnospiraceae > Faecalimonas. The sequence goes on from CAJJYZ010000012.1 coordinate 15,411, forward strand.
GCAAGAGCAGGATGGAATCATTTACCATGAGACGAAAGAGGCAATCCAGGAGGGGACGAAGGTAGAAGGAGTTCTTGACTGGGAGGAAAGATTCGTGAGAATGCAGCAGCATTCCGGAGAACATATCGTATCAGGGCTGATTCATCAATTGTATGGATATGATAACGTGGGATTTCATCTCGGAAAAGAAGATGTGACGATGGACTTTAACGGAGTTTTGACGAAGGAACAGGTAAAAGAGATAGAATATCGCGCAAATGAAGCTGTATTTCAAAACATTGAGATTCAAACGCTCTATCCGACAGAAGAAGAGCTGCAGGAGATGACATATCGAAGCAAAATCGAAATCGACGGCCAGGTAAGAATTATCCGGATTGAAGGATACGACTGCTGTGCGTGCTGTGCGCCGCATATGCGCAGAACCGGAGAAATCGGACTCATTAAGCTGACGAATGTACAGAACTATAAAGGCGGAGTCCGCATCTCGATGCTGAGCGGTTTCCGGGCGCTTGCGGATTATAATGAAAAAGAGACAAGCGTAAAGAACATTTCTGTATCCATGTCTGCGAAAGAAAATGAGGTATTCGAAGTGGTGGAGCGCCTGAAGGAAGAAAAACAAGGGCTGAAGCAGGAAGTTTCCAAACTTCAGATGCAGCTCCTTACCTATCGTGCGAAAGAAATTCCGGAAGGAGAATCTGCGGTTTGCATCGTGGAAGCAGGGCTTTCCGGAAACGAGCCGCGGGAATTGGTAAACCTTGTGCTGGAACGTCAGGTCGGAATCTGTGCGGTTTTTGCAGGGACAGACGAAGCGGGTTACAGGTACGTAATCGGGAGCAGGACAAGAGATACGCGGGAAGCGGCGAAGATGATGAATGAAAAATTCCAGGGAAGAGGCGGTGGAAAACCGGAGATGGTGCAGGGCTCTTTAACTGGAAACAGAGAAGAAATTTATAATTATTTTATTTGCAACTTTTCCTAAGTGGAATTAGAATGTTATCTATGAAAGTGAGGAAAAGAAGATGCAACAAAATGTAAAAAGAAGAGGTTTTTTCTCTCTGATTTCACCATTTTTAGTTTATTACGGAGTGAGCATGATTGTTCAGGTTATCGCAATCATGGCGATTGTGTTTGCAAATCTGCCGACGCTGATGGAAGGGGTGAATCTCCAGGATTTGGAGACGATGCAGCAGATGACGGTCAGCGAAGAAACGATGAATTTTCTTTTAGAACAATATTTACAGCAATTGACATTGATTACGGCGGTCTGCGCGCTGTGCGTCATTCCGTTTTTCTTTTGGATGTTCCACAGGGACCATAAGTATGAGTTGAGAGTCGGGATTCCACAGGTTCAGAAGGCGGGTGCAGGAAGATATGTCTGGATTGCCTTCTTTGGTGTGGCGGCGAATGTTGCGTTTAACAGTATTCTGTTGTTGAGTAATCTGGGTGCCTATAGTGAAGGGTATCAGGAAGCGAGCTCCGCGCTCTACGCCGGTTCATTTCTCGTACAGTTGGTAGGAATCGGATTGATTACTCCGATTGCGGAAGAGCTGATGTTCCGGGGGCTGATTTACCGGAGAGTCAGATGCATGATAGGACCTGGACAGGCGATGGTCATTAGCGGACTGGTATTCGGGATGTATCATGGCAATCTCGTGCAGGGATTGTATGGATTCGCTATGGGATGCATTCTGGCATGGTTATATGAGAAGTATGGAAGTATTCTGGCTCCGATTCTGTTCCATGTCTGCGCGAATCTTGTGTCCATTATCGGGACGAAGGCGGGTGTATTTACCTGGATTTTCCAGAGCCAGATTCGTGTGATTGTAGTGACAGTTGTATTTGCAGCGCTCGGTGCGGCTGCATATGTGAAGATAAGGAATTTGTTTTTAGAACCACAGAAAGACGTAGAAACGAAAGTGGAATAATGCTATAATAAGAATAAGGTGCAAAGTGACTGGCTATGCATAAAAACAGAAAGGAAATAGGAGAATGGGAAACGATAAGAGAAAAGGAAGGGTAACAATTCCTACAGATGTAGATGTTGTAAAAGAGACTTTGGATTTGGTAGAACGTTGGGGCGCCGATGCGATTCGCGATTGTGACGGAACGGATTATCCGGAAGAACTTCGCGATGTAGATGCCAAAGTATACTCTACTTATTATACGACAAGAAAGGACAACGCATGGGCAAAAGCGAATCCGGATGAGATTCAGCAGATGTATATTATGACATCCTTTCATACGGCAACGGGGACAGAACTTTCGATTCATCTGATGGACCATCTGTATCCGGATATGCTGAAAGTAAACTCTAACGATGATATCACAAGATGGTGGGAAGTGATTGACAGAACAACCGGAGAAGTCGTTCCGACAGATGAGTGGGAGTACAGCGACGAGACAGGGGATGTTACCATTCGTCATGCGAAAGCATTTCACGATTATACCGTAAGCTTTCTTGCATATATCATGTGGGACCCGGTGCATATGTATAATGCCGTTGTCAACGACTGGCAAGGCGTGGAGAAACAGATTACGTTTGACGTGCGTCAGCCTAAGACAAGAGAATTTACAATGAAGCGTCTCCGCAAATATATCGAGGATAACCCGCACATTGATGTGATTCGTTATACAACATTTTTCCATCAGTTTACATTGATTTTTGACGAACTTGCCAGAAAAAAATATGTAGACTGGTATGGATATTCCGCTTCCGTAAGCCCATATATTTTGGAACAGTTCGAAAAAGAAGTGGGATACAAATTCCGTCCGGAATACATTATTGACCAGGGTTATATGAACAACCAGTACCGTATTCCTTCGAAAGAATTCAGAGATTTTCAGGCATTCCAGAGAAGAGAAGTTGCGAAGCTTGCAAAAGAGATGGTAGATTTGACACATGAGCTCGGAAAAGAAGCGATGATGTTCCTCGGAGACCACTGGATTGGAACAGAACCTTTCATGGAAGAGTTCAAATCTATCGGATTGGATGCCGTAGTAGGAAGCGTGGGAAATGGTTCGACGCTCCGATTAATCAGCGATATTCCGAATGTAAAATATACGGAAGGAAGATTCCTTCCATACTTCTTCCCGGATACATTCCATGAAGGCGGAGACCCGGTAAAAGAAGCGAAAGTAAACTGGGTAACAGCGCGTCGTGCGATTTTGAGAAAACCAATTGACCGAATCGGATACGGCGGATATTTGAAGCTTGCGATGGAATTTCCGGAATTTATCGATTATGTAGAAAGTGTATGCGACGAGTTCCGTACATTGTATGAGAATATCAAAGGAACAACTCCTTACTGTGTGAAAACGGTTGCGGTATTAAATTGCTGGGGTAAGATGAGAGCATGGGGACCGCATATGGTACACCACGCGCTGTATCAGAAACAGAATTATTCTTATGCAGGAATTATCGAGACGCTTTCCGGCGCGCCGTTTGATGTGCGATTCATCAGCTTCGACGACATCAGAGAGAATGAGGCTGTTCTGGATGATGTGGACGTTATCATCAATGTCGGTGGAGCATATACGGCTCATAGCGGTGGAGCAGAATGGAAAGATGAAAAGATTGTAACTGCTGTGAAGAAATTCATTTACAATGGCGGTGGGTTCATCGGTGTTGGGGAACCGACGGCATGTCAGTGGGAAGGAAGATACTTCCAGCTTGCGAATGCGCTCGGCGTAGAGAAAGAGAATGGATTCAACTTAAATACAGATAAGTATAACTGGGAAGAACACGACCACTTTATCAAAGAGGACTGTACAAAAGACATTGACTTCGGAGAAGGTCAGAAGAACATCTTCGCATTGGATGGAACGACAATCCTCAGACAGATTGATAAAGAAGTACAGATGGCTGTCAATGAGTTTGGAAATGGACGTTGTGTATATATCAGCGGTCTTCCATATAGTTTTGAAAACAGCAGATTGTTATATCGTTCTATCATCTGGTCTTCACACGACGAAGAGAATCTTCATAAATGGTTCAGCACAAACTTCAATGTAGAAGTGCACGCTTATGTGAAGAATGGAAAATATTGTGTTGTAAACAACACATACGAACCGCAGAGCACAACAGTGTACAAAGGCGACGGAACAAGCTTTGATTTAGACTTGGATGCGAACGAAATTATCTGGTATGAGATTTAATGATGAAGAGAAGGGCTTATGTAATCTATGCGTAGGCGCATATATGAAAAGGCAGGCTGCGTTTGCGGCCTGCCTTTTCATGTAGAGAGATTCCTTGATATATGAAGAAAATATTACGAGAAATGTGCTTAAAATACTAAATGTTACAAAAATGTTAAAAAGATATTGAAATAATAATAAGTATGCGTTATACTAAAGGAGGTAAAACGAAAAGAGAGGTAGAGTATATTTATGAATAAACGAAAAGCAACGAAGATTCTTGGAATTTCTGTATTGACAGCATCTCTTCTGGTTACGCCTGTAATGGCTGCCCCGGATGTTCAGACATTAGAAAAGAACAAGCAGAACACACAAAGTGAAGTTGCGTCTCTTCAGACAGAATTATCCAAACTTATGACAAAGATTAACAATCTGGAAGCAGAGCTTGTGGAAAAGGGCGAGGAAATCGAACAAGCGCAGAAAGATTTGGAGAAGGCTGAGAAGAAAGAGAAAAAACAATATGACGATATGCTTCTCCGTATTAAATATATGTATGAATCGGGCGGAAGCGGATTCGCCGAGAGTTTTCTTGAATCAGACAGTATTGCAGAAGCGTTGAACACAGCAGAGTATTTTCAGAAAGTACAGTCTTATGACCGCAAGATGTTGAAAGAATATGAGAAGACGAAAAATGAAGTGAAAGAGTTAAAAGAAACTCTGGAGACGGAATTGAAAGACCTGGAGAAGATGCAGTCTGAGTTCGAGCAGGATAAGGAAAACTTAAACAATACGATTTCGACGAAGAAAGCACAGATTGCAGATTTTGACAAGCAGATTGAGGCGGCGAGAGAAGAAGCAGCAAGAAAGGCGGCGGAAGAACAGGCGGCAAGAGAGAGAAGCGCGCAGGCAGAGAATCATTCTCAAGATTCAGGAAGCGAATCAGAAGCGAATGGAAACACATCCGGACAGAATGATTCGAGTCAAAAAGAAGATACAGATGAGAATGCCGGTTCTGGAGGAAGCTCCTCAGGTTCTGTTTCCGATTCCAGTAAAGCATCCAGAATTGTCAGCGAGGCATATAGTTATATTGGAGTTCCATATCAGTGGGGAGGAACTTCCCGTTCAGGAATCGATTGTTCAGGACTTACGATGAGAGCGCATCAGGCGGCAGGGATTTCTCTTCCTCGTACATCGGGTGCCCAGGGTTCCGGTGGAAAACGAGTAGCCGGTATGTCGAGCGCACTTCCGGGAGACCTTGTATGTTATAGCGGACATGTAGGAATCTATATTGGCGGTGGAAAAATGATTCATGCGCCGAAGCCGGGAAGAACAGTAGAAGTTACAAATGTATACGGTTCACCTTGGTTCAGAAGATATTGGTAAGATGTAAAAAGATTGTGCGGGTACGGAATCTGTAGCCGTACAATCTTTTATTACGTAGGAAATTCCTTCGGAAGCCTATATAATAACACACACACTTCGTGTGGAAATGCGCAGCTCGCAAGAGAGATTGTGAAAGTGAAAAGAAAAAAGAAAAAAGTGTTGACAGAGCATAGAGAATATGATAAATTAATAAAAGCGGAAAGCAAAAAATAAAGTAGAGTATCCACTCTCACCGTAGCACGATTTAGTGACTAATGGTCTGATATTTGCATGATTTGAAACTCTTTTGAGAAAAAGAGTGAGATGTTATGTTCAGAGTGGATAGTTTGTGCTATTCATTTTTTTGTGTCAAAATGTTTTAGATTTATGATGGAGGTACACTACAATTAACGAATTAATGATTAATGAGCAAATCAGGGACAAAGAAGTGCGTGTGATTGGAGAAGACGGAGAACAGTTAGGAATTATGTCTTCGAGAGAAGCGATGAAGCTCGCGCAGGAAGCAGAACTTGACCTTGTGAAGATTGCTCCAACAGCGAAGCCGCCAGTATGTAAGATTATTGATTATGGAAAATACAGATACGAACTGGCAAGAAAAGAAAAAGAAGCAAAGAAAAAACAGAAGACTGTTGAGGTGAAAGAGGTACGTTTATCACCGAATATCGACGTGAACGACTTGAATACAAAAGTCAATAACGCAAAGAAATTTATCGCAAAAGGAAATAAAGTAAAAGTAACGCTTCGTTTCCGCGGTAGAGAAATGGCACATGTGCAGTCAAGCAAACATATTTTAGATGATTTTGCTGATATGCTGAAAGATGTAGCTTCGATTGAGAAAGCTCCAAAGCTTGAAGGTAGAAGCATGAGCATGGTTTTAACTGAAAAACGTTAAACATAAAAATAAAAGTGTGGGATAAAACACCGCAGTACAATTAAGGAGGATAACTATTATGCCAAAAATTAAAACAAATAGAGCTGCTGCAAAGCGCTTCAAAAAAACAGCTTCAGGAATGTTAAAGAGAAACAAAGCTTACAAGAGCCATATCTTAACTAAGAAATCTACAAAGAGAAAAAGAAATCTTAGAAAAGCAACAATCACAGATGCTACAAATGTAAAGAACATGAAGAAAGTATTACCATACTTATAAGATTTGGAAGACTGAAGGAGGACTAAGAAATGGCAAGAATTAAAGGCGGAATGAACGCTAAGAAGAAACATAACAGAACATTAAAACTGGCGAAAGGATATAGAGGAGCACGTTCAAAACAGTACAGAGTGGCTAAACAGTCTGTAATGAGAGCTTTAACATCTTCATACGCAGGAAGAAAACAGCGTAAACGTCAGATGAGACAGTTATGGATTGCTCGTATCAATGCAGCAGCAAGAATGAACGGTTTATCATACAGCAAATTAATGCATGGATTAAAAGTTGCTAACGTTGAAATCAACAGAAAAATCTTAGCTGACATGGCAGTAAATGATGCAGCTGGATTCACAGCTTTAGCAGAAGTTGCTAAAAAAGCATTTTAATAAATGAGAGAAAAAAGAAGCTAACCCGATTTGCAGGCTAGCTTCTTTTATTTATTCGGTAATATTGTTCATTAAGTCTATCAGACCTTCTTCGGTCGCCATAAAATCATATTTACCATAGATGGTTTCACTGATGTAGCAGGTGAGAATAAATCCGTCTTCTGTTACAAACCAAGCTTTGCATTCCAGTTCTTGAGCCTCATCTTTTTCATCATAACTGTAGGTTAAGGAGCTGTACTTGAATTTCTTATCTTTGGCGTTTAACTCTTTTGCTTCTTGATTTTTTATGTTGAAAAATTCAGTTTCGGTTTCAGATAAAGAAGCTGCCTGTTCTTTGATGTAATCGATATTTTCCTGTTCGTTATGACGGTCGCTTAATTCGTATGCAGTATAGTATAAGGAAACTCTATGTCCGTCGGTATCGGAAGACTCCTCGTAGTCAAAAGCAAGAGAAGTCGGAGAAGACATTTCGGTATCCAATTTGAATTTCTTTGGTGGCTTTACGGAAAATTCTTTTTTACCGGTCAGTTCCGTTAAGATGTAATTGCCCTCTTTATCCTTTTGGATTTTGGTTGGGTCATCTTCTGGTAGTGGCTCGTTAGATTTGTCAGAGCCGATAGCATCAATTACATCATCTGTGCTGTTTTCGGATATATCGTTTCTTGCATGGAGCGCTTCGTTCGGGACGGTAATTTTCTTAACCTGGTTGTAGTCCTTATAAGTGATTTCGCATTTCATGGACGAAAGGAAGGCTTGTGCTTCGTCATCAGATTTGGTGGAATCTTCTGCGTTGTTTTTCAATTCGATGCTCACATACGCAGGAAGCTTTTCCTCTTTATAAATCATGAGCGTAACATCTGCATCTGCTTCGGAAAGGTCGATTCCTAAGTCTTCACCGCCAACGAAATCCAATAATCCGGATTCTTCTAAATCTTTTCCGCTAACTGTACTTTTGATTGCGAATGCTTCTTTTCCATCTATCTTTTTTGTTTCTTTCTCTAAAACAAGGTCATCACTATGAAAATGTTCTAAATCTGTGATTTCATCTGCAGGTTCGTCTTCCGCTTTTTCTTCAGATTTTGTCCATTCTCCATTTGCAGAGGTGTAAGTTGTTATCTTTGTGCCGGATTTGTTTTCTTTTGCAAATAATTCTAACGTGTTTTTCCCTCCAAGGGAACCTAAATCAACTTCGGCTTTCATATGGTATGCCTGCGGGTTTTTGATGGCTTCTAAGCCCATGTCCATTGCAACATCAAGGCTCATGTCCAAATCGTTTTGAGAAATCCCCATAGTCATATCCAAAGAAATATCGGCGGCTACGGAGTTTACTTTTTGCTGATTTTTCGTTGCGTCGGAGAGTAATTTTTCTGGTGTTATTTTGTTGCATCCTGTGCTTGCGACTGCAAAAAAGTTGACATTCCAACAAGAAAAGTGGTTCGACGTAAAAATTTTTTCATAGTGGATTTCCTCATTCTTTCTTTAAATTATAGAGTTTTGTTCCAGGTGTCTGTTAACGGTGTATCGTAAGGAATTTGATAAGGGTTATTTTCGGATGATTTTAACTCCTCATAAAGATTCCAACACCATTCGGTAGCTATGTGGTCTCTCTTGTGATAGAAGTGACCATACAGATAACTTTTTGCAACTTCCTCCCAACTGGAGAAAGTGCTTTGTAATTTTTTGGCAATTACAAGAGATCGGTCCAGACATTCTTCCAAACTAATGTATCCTGTCTGGTAACAATCGCCTAATACTTGGAGCGCTCTGCAATAATCCCATCCGTCCAAGGCTTTCTTGCCGAGGCACTGATAGCTTCGGTATAAGAAACGGAACTCCTCTTCGTCTCCGTTTTGATTTTGGACTTGTGCAATGAGCTCTTCTTCGGTCATATCCATAAGACCGTTTTCAATCATAGATTGAATGGTTTTCTGGTACTCGCTGCGTTCTCCGGTGGAAAGCAGTTTGTTCAATGAATGTTGAAGACTTTCCCTGTCGTAAATTTTCCAGCCGGAACGAAGAGCGTCCTTTAAGGCGTATTGATAAGTCTCCAAATGTTCTTCGCTTGTTCCTCCGATATATCCAAGGTCTTTTTTATTATTCTTTGTGTAAATAGCATAAGAGGAACAAATCCATTGGATGGTATCGCTTTCAACATCTTTCTGTGTGAGCTTGGAGGGAATATATTTATCTTGAAAATAATTCCCGAATTCACCCATAGAAAGTTTTTCTTTTTCTTCTTTTGCATTGGAAGAAGATGCTGGTTTACTTTTTGGAGAACTATGCTGTGCTTGGCATCCGGTTAGACTACAGACTAAACCAATGGAAAGAACACAGGCGATTGAAAATCGTCGAAGAGTAGGATGTTTCGACAAGTTGTTTTCCTCCTTTGATAAAATATATTGTGTATTATATATTGAAAAATGAGAGAATGCAACAAAAAAATGTGCAATATTGATAAAATTGAGAAGTGAAATTGTTAGGAAAAAGTAAATATATATAACATATATAAAATGGAAAATAAACTTTAGAAAAGTAAATAAAAAATGAAAAAAAGTGTTGACGCAGAAGTTAACTTATGGTATTATAATTTTCGGGTCAAGCAAGACCTGATTCATATATGCGCGAGTGTCGGAATTGGCAGACGAGCTAGACTAAGGATCTAGTGACTAATGCAGTCGTACGGGTTCAAGTCCCGTCTCGCGCATAACAATCATAAAATAGAATACGCGCGAGTGTCGGAATTGGCAGACGAGCTAGACTAAGGATCTAGTGATTATTGCAATCGTACGGGTTCAAGTCCCGTCTCGCGCATAGAAAACTTAGGGAATAGAAGAGGCGGAGAACTCAACTATTCCCTATTTTTTAGTCGTTGACTCTTAGGAGTCGTAGATAATGATTTGCTTCTCTTAGAACATGGTCTGAGAGGAGCGGAAGGATGATAGAAGAAATTTCACATTCTGTAATTCCAATGGTAGTTTTTTGCTTAAAGTCACGAAACGTTTCTGTTTCGCATTCAGAACGATTGTTTATCTCTTCGGAGGTGCATTCCGCATGGGTTTCCTGTTCGGATGCAAGGTCCAACAGCTCTGCATACTGTTCTGCGAAAGTATTTGCCTGTACAATGTACTTGTTCTCGCATGGGTCTAGGAGTCCGCGTATAAAGAGTGCATGTTCCATCATGACATGATTCCAAAATGTCGAATCTGAATTCGCATGTTGGATTTCTCTACAATTTTCATGTTCTAAGCGCATCAGCTCTGTCCGGTAATATTCGGATTCGCATGACAGGTGATGAATCATGGCAGGATAAGCCGTTGTAAACATTCGGCAGGACTGTACATGGGTGTAGATAGTTTCCTGAAAACGGATGAATCCATCCAAAAGAACCCGGACTCTCTGATTCAGATGCTGGGTTTCCTGGGAAAGTTCCAAAGTGATATCAGGAGAGCAGGAGGAAGTCATCGTTTCTTCCATGCGCGTCAGCTTCTGGTTGATTGGAATACCGGTCAGCGATTCTGTCTGCTGTTCGGCAGTTAAGGTACACCCGGTGATGAATTCGCAGGAGTTTAGAGTCTCCGGTGAGAGAATCCCATCACTCAGGTGGATGGCGCGGGATAGAAGAAGTTCAAATTGCTGTTTGAAACGAAGTGCGCCGCGCCCAAAATCTCCATTTACCGGAGAAAAACCAGCAGAGAGGAAAAGGGCATGTTCTTTCATAATTCGAAGAAAGAAGAGGTGAAGTTCCAGAGATGAGCGTGTATAAGCTTCTCTTTCCGTCATAAAGACCTCCGTAATCTATGATGTTATGCTTTACTATATGAAAAATTGCATAAAATGTGCATAGAAAATAAAAAAGAAAAAGGAAATGTAAGTTTGTTGCAGAATATTATAAATAGGAACAATTGTTAGCAGGGATATGTGAGGTGATGGCCTATGACGATTCGTGAGCAATTAGAAGAAAGAGAACTGGAATATTTGAGCCCGTATGCGGCGTTGAGCAGTAAGTCAAGGGGAAGGGAGCGGGAAGAGGAGCCATGTGATATCCGTCCGGCATTTCAAAGGGACAGAGACCGTATTTTGCATTGTAAGTCTTTCCGGCGCCTGAAGCAGAAGACGCAGGTGTTTTTGCTGGCGAAAGGAGACCATTACCGAACAAGGCTTACCCACACATTGGAAGTGTCGCAGAACGCGAGAACGATTGCGAAGGCGTTGCGATTGAATGAGGATTTGGTTGAGGCGATTGCGCTTGGACATGACCTTGGACATACCCCGTTCGGACATGCCGGGGAACGGGCATTGAATCGTGTCTGCCCGAATGGATTTAAGCATAATGAACAGAGTGTGAGGGTGGTAGAACGGTTGGAAAAGCAAGGAAAAGGGCTGAATCTTACGTGGGAAGTCCGGGACGGTATTTTAAATCATAAAACAAGTGGACGGCCATCCACGCTGGAAGGCGAGATTGTAAGACTTTCTGATAAGATTGCATATATCAATCACGATATTGACGATGCAATCCGGGGAGGCATCCTGAAACCGGAGGACATTCCGCTAAAATATCGTTCTGTCTTGGGAGATACAACCCGAATGCGTCTGAATACGATGATTCACAATGTGATTCGAAGCAGCGAAGAACAGGCGCATATTGCGATGTCCGGAGAAGTAGAAGAAGCGACGAGAGAACTCCGGAAATTTATGTTCGAACATGTTTATTTGAATCCGCTGGCGAAAAGAGAAGAGCATAAAGCGGAAGAATTGATACAAAACCTGTATGGTTATTATATGGACCATATGGAGGAGCTCCCTGAAAATTATCTGGAAATGATAGACGAGGGAATGAGCACAAAAGAACAGGGAGTCTGTGATTTCATAGCGGGAATGACGGACGACTATGCAGTGAAAAAATTCCGGGAGCATTTTATCCCGGAAGGTTGGGAAGAGTAAAAGGAGGAAACATCCATGTATTATCCGGAAGAACTGATTGAGGAAGTGAGGTCCAGGAATGACATCGTTGATGTGATTTCCGGGTATGTGAAACTTACAAAAAAAGGAAGTTCCTATTTTGGATTGTGTCCGTTTCATAATGAAAAATCCCCCTCTTTTTCTGTGAGCAGGGAGAAACAGATGTATTACTGCTTCGGCTGCGGCGCAGGAGGAAACGTATTTACATTTGTGATGGAATACGAGAACTATACATTTGTGGAAGCTTTGAAAATGCTGGCGGAGAGGGTTGGAATCGATTTGCCTGAGATGGAATATTCAAAAGAGGCGAAGGAAAAGGCGGATTTGAAAACTTCGGTTTTGGAAGTGAATAAACTGGCGGCAAAGTATTACTACGCCCAGCTTAAGACAGAGCAGGGAAAACTGGCGCATACATATTTGACGAAGAGAAACTTGAGTGAGGAGACGATTACGGCGTTTGGACTCGGATATTCCAACAAATACAGTGACGATTTATATCGATACTTGAAAACGAAAGGATATCGGGATGAAGTGATTGCAAAAGCAGGTCTCATTAGTGTGGATGAGAGAAAAGGTGTGTACGACAAGTTCTGGAACCGGGTTATGTTCCCGATTATGGATGCAAACAGCAGGGTTATCGGATTTGGCGGACGTGTCATGGGAGACGGGAAGCCGAAATACTTGAATTCACCGGAGACGATTGTCTTTGATAAGAGCCGAAACCTGTATGGACTTCATCGTGCAAGAACGTCCCGTAAATCCTATTTTCTGATTTGCGAGGGATATATGGATGTGATTGCGCTTCATCAGGCGGGATTTACCAACGCGGTAGCCTCCCTGGGAACGGCGCTGACGTCGGGTCATGCCTCGTTGATTAAGAGATATGTGAATGAAGTGTATTTGACATATGACAGTGACGAAGCTGGAACGAGAGCCGCGCTTCGGGCGATTCCGATTTTAAAGGAAGCAGGAATTACGGCAAAAATCATTCGGATGGACCCGTATAAGGACCCGGATGAATTTATAAAGAATCTTGGGGCAGAGGCATTCGAGGAGAGGATTCAAAAGGCGAGAAATGGGTTCATGTTCAGCCTGGAGGTTTTGGAGCGAGAATACGATATGCATTCCCCAGAAGGAAAGACGGAGTTCTATCACGAGGCAGCGAAGCGTCTCTGCACGTTTGAAGAAGAGATTGAAAGAAACAACTATATCGAGGCGGTAGCGGAAGCCTACCATATCGGATATGAGAATCTGAGAAAACTGGTCGGCACGATGGCGGTGAAGACAGGGTTGGCAACGCCGGCAGTGAAACCGAAACAGTCGGTGAAAAAAGAGAGTCAGAGAGAGGACGGGAACATTACCTCACAGAAGGCATTGATTACATGGCTTTTGGAAGATGAGAAGATATTTCAGCAGATTCGAAACTACATTACACCGAAGGACTTTACGGAGGAACTGTACACAACCGTTGCCGAACTTCTCTATGAACAATATGAAGAAGGGGAATTGAATCCGGCAAAGATTATGAATCACTTCACCGATGAAGAAGAACACCGGGAAGTGGCATCGCTTTTTCACACGAAGATTAAAGAACTGACGACAAAAAGCGAACAGGAGAAAGCGTTGAAAGAGACGATTATCCGCGTGAAGCATCACAGCATTGAACATGCGACAAAGATGCTGGAACCTACAGATATTCAGGGATTGCAGAAGCTGATGGAGGCAAAGCGCGAATTGCAGAGCCTGCAAAAACTGCATATTTCTATTGAATAAGGATAAAATAAAAGCAAATGAGAGGATGGATACAACATGGAAGAACATATTGTAAAATTTGAAGAAAAACTAAAGGAACTCGTAGCGCTTGCGAAAAAGAAGAAAAATGTATTGGAAATTCAGGAAATCAACGATGCGTTTGCGGAGATTGACCTGGATGCGGAGCAGATGGAAAAAGTATTTGAATTTCTGGAAGCGCAGAATATCGATGTGCTTAGAATGAGCGACGATACGGACGATGTGGATGATGATATGGAGATTGTCATCACAGATGAAGACGAGATTGATGTGGAGAAAATCGATTTGTCTGTTCCGGAAGGCATCAGTATTGAGGACCCGGTTCGTATGTATCTGAAAGAAATCGGAAAGGTTCCGCTTCTGAGCGCGGATGAAGAGATTGAACTTGCAAAGCGTATGGCAGAAGGAGATGAGGACGCGAAGAAACGTCTTGCGGAAGCAAACCTTCGTCTTGTAGTCAGCATTGCAAAACGTTATGTAGGACGCGGAATGCTGTTCCTTGACCTGATTCAGGAAGGAAACTTAGGTCTGATTAAAGCGGTAGAGAAATTCGACTATGAAAAAGGGTTTAAGTTTAGTACGTATGCGACATGGTGGATTCGTCAGGCGATTACGAGAGCGATTGCAGACCAGGCAAGAACGATTCGAATTCCGGTGCATATGGTAGAAACCATCAACAAATTGATTCGTGTATCCAGACAGCTTTTACAGGAGCTTGGAAGAGAGCCGTCTCCGGAAGAGATTGCAGAAGAACTGGACATGCCGGTGGACAGAGTGCGTGAAATTCTGAAAATTTCGCAGGAGCCGGTATCATTAGAAACGCCGATTGGTGAAGAGGAAGACAGCCATCTCGGAGACTTTATCCAGGATGATAACGTGCCGGTTCCGGCAGAGGCTGCCGCGGCAACCTTGCTGAAAGAGCAGTTGGATGAAGTGCTGAATACATTGACAGACAGAGAGCAGAAAGTATTACGTCTCCGTTTTGGTATGAATGACGGGCGTGCAAGAACTCTGGAAGAAGTTGGAAAAGAATTTGACGTTACGAGGGAGCGTATCCGTCAGATTGAAGCAAAAGCGCTTCGCAAACTCCGTCATCCAAGCAGAAGCCGCAAGTTAAGAGACTACCTTGACTAGGAGACGCCTATGGAACTTTCAAAGAGACTGAAAGCGGTCGCAGAGCTTGTGACGCCGGGGCAGAAAATTGCAGACATTGGAACAGACCATGCGTATATTCCGATTTGGCTTGTGGAGGAAAAGAGGGCAGTGTCTGCGATTGCCATGGATATTAATCAGGGGCCGCTTGCAAAAGCGAAAGAAAATATTGAACTTCATGGACTGAGTTCCTACATAGAGACGCGGCTTTCCGACGGGATGAAAAAGCTGTGTCCCAATGAGGCGGATAGCGTGATTATCGCCGGAATGGGGGGAGGTCTTGTCATGAAGATTCTGGAGGATGTGAAAGAGAAGCCTCTTGGAATCCGAGAATGGATTTTGCAGCCCCAGTCGGAGCTTCGGCGGGTGAGAGAATACCTGCTTGCATCCGGCTATCAGGTGATTGCAGAAGACATGGTGTTGGATGAAGGAAAATTCTATCCGATGATGAAAGTTATCCGAGGAGAAAAAGAGTCATACAGGGAAGAAGAACTTTGTTATGGAAAATTGCTGCTTCGGCAGAAACATCCGGTATTGGAACTGTTTTTGAAAAAAGAGCTGACAATCAAAACAGGAATTTATGACAGTCTTTCGGAGGACTCCAAGGAAGGAATCCGAAAGAGAAAAGAAGAGTTGAAGAAAGAGATAGGGCTCATACAGGAGGCGTTGAAGGAATATGCTTTGTAGAGAAGTGATTGACAGGATAGAGGAAGTCTATCCGAGACACTATGCGATGAATTGGGATAACGTGGGACTTCTTGCAGGACGCATGGACAAGGAAGTGAAGAGAGTCTGGATTGCTCTGGACTTGACCGACGAGGTGCTGGACGAGGCGGTGAGATGGAATGCAGATATGATTCTCACGCACCATCCGCTCATTTTCTCCCCGCTTCACAAAGTGACGGATGAAGATTTTATCGGGAAGAGGGTTGTAAAACTGATACAGCACGATATCGCTTACTATGCCATGCATACAAACTATGATGTGCTTCGAATGGGAGAACTGGCGGCAGCGTTTTTGAACATGGAGCAGATAGAAGTATTGGAACCGGTGTCAGAAGACGGAAAAGGTATTGGGACAATCGGAAAGTTTGCGGAGAAGATGACGTTAGGGCAGTGTTGTAAGCTTGTAAAGGAAACGTTCCGTCTGGACGCAGTCAAAGTGTTCGGAGAGAAAAATCAGGAAATTCAGACGGCTGCCGTCTGCCCGGGCTCTGGAAAGAGCGTTATCAACCAGGCGATTCAAAAACATGCCGATGTTTTGATTACAGGGGATATCGGTCATCACGAAGGAATCGATGCGGTGGCAGAAAATCTGAATATCATAGATGCGGGACACTATGGACTGGAACACATCTATATGGAAGATATGAAAGACTTTCTGCAGCAAAGAATTCCTGAGATGGAGATTCGCGTATCCGATTTAAAATCACCGTTTTGCATTTGTTAAGTAAAGAGAAAAGAGGGAAGTATGATGGTGAAAGACATGTATACAGTATATATCGGGGATGAGGAAAAGGTATATGAGAAGGGAACCACGTATGAGGAGATTGCAAAAGAATACCAGGGACAATACGAGGAAGATATTGTGCTTGTATTTGCAAATGGAAAACTTCAGGAGCTTCCGAAGAAAATCAAACAAGGATGTAAGATTGATTTTGTGACAACGGGAACTTCCGTCGGCATCGCAACATACCGGAGAAGTATGTGTCTTTTGCTTGTGAAAGCGATTTATGATGTGGCTGGAAGAGAAAACGTACAGAAGGTAAGGATTCAGTTCTCGGTAAGTAAGGGATACTATTGTACTGCCAAGGGAGATTTTCAGATTACGGAAGAATTCTTAATCCAGGTGCGGGATAAGATGCACCAGATGGTGGAAGAAGGAATCCCGATTAAAAAGCGTTCGGTTCATATCGACGACGCGCTTGCTCTCTTCCGAAAATACGGCATGTATGACAAGGAACGATTATTCCAGTATCGACGGGTTTCTTCTGTCAATCTCTACAGTATTAACGGGTTTGAAGACTACTATTACGGATATATGGTGCCGAATACTTCTTATTTAAAGTACTTTGAGTTGTACGCTTATGATGAGGGATTTGTGCTGCAGATGCCGGAGAAAAAATCTCCGAAGGAAGTCCCGCCATTTTGCCCGCAGCATAAGTTGTTTGGAATCTTAAAGGAATCGACAAAATGGGGAGATATGGTGGATATCGAGACGGTCGGGGACTTGAATGACCAGGTGACAAAACGGGATGTGAGCGAAGTGATTCTTGTGCAAGAAGCGTTACAGGAGAAGAAAATCGCGGATTTGGCGGAAGAGATTGCGAAGAAATCAAGTGTGAAGTTTGTGCTGATTGCGGGACCGTCTTCTTCCGGAAAGACGACATTTTCACATAGACTTTCGATTCAGCTTCGGGCACAGGGGATGAATCCGCATCCGATTGCGGTAGACAATTATTTTGTAGACCGGGAGAAGACGCCGAGAGATGAGAACGGAGACTACAACTTTGAATGTCTCGAAGCGATTGATATTGAACTGTTTAACGAGAATATGACGGATTTGCTTGCGGGAAAAGAAGTCGCGCTTCCGACCTTCAATTTCAAGACGGGAAAACGGGAATACAATCTGCCGCCGAAGAGACTGAATGAGAACGATATTCTTGTCATCGAAGGGATTCATTGCCTCAATGACGCATTGACTTATCGCTTAAATTCGGAGAATAAGTTTAAAATCTATATCAGTGCGCTTACGCAGCTCAACATTGACGAGCATAACCGGATTCCTTCTACCGATGGAAGACTGCTTCGTCGAATTGTCCGGGATGCGAGAACACGCGGAACTTCCGCGAGACAGACGATTGCGATGTGGCCGTCGGTAAGAAGAGGGGAAGAAGCCAATATTTTCCCATATCAGGAGCAGGCGGACGCCATGTTCAATTCGGCGCTTAACTATGAACTCGCTGTATTGAAACAATATGCAGAACCGATTTTGTTCGGCATCGATAAGGATTGCAAAGAATATGTAGAAGCGAAAAGACTGTTAAAATTCTTAGACTATTTTGTCGGAATTAATGCGGAAAATATCCCGCAGAACTCCCTTCTTAGAGAGTTCGTCGGGGGAGGATGCTTCCATATTTAAGAGAAGAAGCATCTCATATCATCCGGGAGCGGCGCGGTGAATGTAAGAGGCGTGCCGTCTATTGGATGGGAAAAGGACAGACGGTAAGAATGAAGCGCCTGACGCTTGATATTCGAATAATCCGGATTGTAAAGGAAGTCACCCGGAAGAGGATGACCGATATATTTCATATGGACACGAATCTGATGGGTACGCCCTGTTTCCAGTCGTAAGGAGACGAGGGAGTACCCATTTTCGTATGCAAGCCTTTGAAAATGCGTGCGGGCAGCGTCTCCGGTTTCCGAATTTACTTCACGCTCGATAGTGGAACCGGAGACTCTTCCGATTGGCTGGTCAATGACGCCTTGTTCCGGGACAAGCCCTGTGGCAACTGCCAGATATTCCCGGTGAATCTCCCGATTTTTCACCATATCGGATAGAAGGGAAGCGCTGTACATATTTTTGGCAAGAATCAAAAGGCCGGTCGTGTCCCGGTCTAACCGATTGATGCAGCGGTATACAAAGGGTTCTTTCCGCACATGATAAAGATATGCGACGGCGTTGGCAAGGGTATTGTCATAATTTCCCTGGGAAGGATGAATCGGCATTCCGGCTTGTTTATTGACAACCATAAGGTCCTCGTCTTCATAGATAATCTCAAGAGGAAGCGGGACAGGCACAATGTTGTCGGAAGTCTCTCCTTCGGTCAGCGTGAGAGTGAGCGAATCACGCTCGTGTAAGATATCCCGCACCCGTCCCCATTCCTGATTGAGAAGAATGCCGCGTTCGGTACGCTTTAAATGTGTAATAATCGGGGAAGAAAACCGCTGTTCTTTGAGAAAAGAAAGAAGCGGTTTCCCTTCGAATTCTTTTGGAATTGTATAATGAAAAATGCGGCTCATACGGAAGTCTCCTATTGATAAAAATCTTTGATACGCTCCATACGGGCGCTCATGTTCAGAAGCATCATATCCGCAACGGTGAGAGCTGCCATCGCCTCTACGACAACGACGGCGCGCGGCACAATAATCGGGTCATGACGCCCATGGATGACAAGGTCTGTGGATTCTCCGGATTCGTTGACAGTCTGCTGTGTCTGAGCGATGGAAGGCGTCGGTTTGAATGCAGCCCGGAAGACGAGTTCACTGCCATCACTCATTCCACCGAGAACACCGCCGGAATGATTGGTCTTTTTCGTGATATTTCCATGGTCAACTTGAAATGCGTCGTTATTAATGCTTCCTTTAGATGATGCCGCATCAAATCCATCTCCGATTTCAAATCCTTTGACTGCGCCGATAGAGAGAATGGCTTTTGCAAGATTCGCATCCAGTTTTTCGAAAACCGGCTCGCCGATTCCGGCAGGAAGATTCTGAATCCGGCATTCTACGATACCGCCGGAAGAATCCAGCTCTTTCATACAATTTTCCAAGTATTCTTCCGCCTGTTTTGCGTAGGTAAGATTTGGCATGTATAATGGATTCTCATAAATGTCAGAATAACAGTATTGAGAAGCTGGAATGTGAATCGGTCCGACAGCTTTTGTGTAAGCAAGAATCTGAATCCCCAATTCTTTTAATAACTTGGCTGCGACTGCTCCTGCGGCGACACGACCGATAGTCTCGCGTCCGGAAGAACGGCCGCCTCCGCGATAATCGCGGAATCCGTACTTTTCGTGAAAGGTATAGTCTGCGTGTCCCGGCCGATAGCAGACAGCCAGATTGCCGTAATCTTTGGAGCGCTGGTCTTTGTTCCAGACGAGCAGGGAAATCGGAGTTCCGGTTGTCCGGCCTTCAAAAGTGCCGGAAAGAATCTCGACTTTATCGCCCTCGGCGCGCTTGGTTGTGTAGTGACTTTGTCCCGGTTTTCTGCGGTCTAAGTATACCTGGATATCCTCTTCGGACAGGGGAAGCCCTGCCGGGCATCCGTCGATGACAACGCCGATTCCCTTTCCATGAGATTCTCCCCAGGTTGTGATTTTAAAAATTGTTCCATATGTTGAACCTGCCATTTTTTTCGTCCTTTCTACATTTGTTACATAAGTATTATA
The DNA here is from genome assembly GCA_905197485.1 of uncultured Lachnospiraceae bacterium. GTDB lineage: Bacteria > Bacillota > Clostridia > Lachnospirales > Lachnospiraceae > Faecalimonas. The sequence goes on from CAJJYZ010000012.1 coordinate 35,532, forward strand.
GAATACAGAGAAATGTATCGCAATTATTAATTTTTGAAATTTGCTATATACAAGTAGAAAACTAAGTATTATAATACAAAAGATAGTGATTTTGGAGAGTTAGAAAGAGGAGAAACACTAAATGAGCGATTCAAACAAGAAGAGAAAAAAAGTATCAAAACCAAAGGATACCGTAGAGAAAGGCACAGTTGAAGAGGGAGAAAAAGAGCTTGTTTTCTTATATGACGACGATGAGGTGAATCCAAACTATAATAAGGAAGCAGATGAAGAGAGAAAGGCAAAAAAGAAAAAGGTGAAGAAGACGATAGGAATTGTGGCTGCGTCGATTGTAGGCGTGATTCTTGCAGTTTACCTTGGATTTGCATTGTTTTTCCATAGTCATTTTTATTTTAATACGAAGATTAACGGCAATAATTTCAGCGCAAAAAGTATCGAAGATGTGGAGAAATACATGTCCGGTCAGGTGGACGGATATACGTTGACTCTGATTGGCAACGATAATACGACGGAAACCATTACCGGCAAAGAAATTTCCCTGAAATATAAAAAGGGGGATGGACTTCAGAAAGCATTGGATTCACAGAATGCATTTCTATGGCCGAAGGCTTTCTTTGAAAAAGAAGAACTTCATGTGGAAGTCGGAGTAGAATATGATAAAGCGGCGCTGGATAAAAAGATTGCTTCTTTGAAGAGCGTGACGAACCCGTCTCCGACAGAGTCTGCATCTGCTACACCGGTATTTGACGGGAATCAATTTGTCATTCAAAAAGAAGTGTACGGCAATAAAGTAGATGTGGCAGCGCTTACGAAGGCGGTTGAAGAACATCTGAACGGATTTGTGGACACATTAAATATGGAAGAAAGCAAAAGCTATATTCAGCCGAAATTCGTAGAGAGTTCCAAAGAGGTGGCGGAAGCAAGGGATAAGATGAACGAGTATTTGAAGGCAAATGTTACGTATGATTTCCGCCCGTATACAGAGGTGGTAGATAAAACTATTATCTCCGGCTGGCTGACTGTCGATGCGAATATGCAGGTGACGTTCCAGAAGGAGAAGGTAAAAGAATACATTAAACAGCTCGCGGACAAATACGATACGTCAGGAAAACCACGTTCCTTTGTGACAGCAAACGGTAATACCGTAGAAGTCAGAAACGGTGTCTACGGATGGAAAATCAATCAGAATAAAGAATACGAGAAACTGGTTGCGAACATTGAAGCCGGAGAAACGGTGACAAGAGAGCCGGAATACAGCAGACGCGCGGAGAGCCATGAGGGAAATGACTTTGGAAACACGTATGTGGAGATTGATTTGACAAGACAGCATCTGTGGTTTATCAAAGACGGACAGAAAATCATGGAATCCGACGTGGTAACAGGGAATCCAAACAAAGGAAACGCGACGCCGCAGGGAGTCTATACACTGACTTATAAGACGAAGAACGCGGTGCTTCGTGGACCAAAACAGCCGGATGGAAGCTATGAATGGGAATCTCCGGTCGATTACTGGATGCCGTTTAACGGTGGAATCGGAATGCATGACGCGAAGTGGCAGTCCGCATTCGGAGGCTCCAGATACCAGACGCATGGTTCTCATGGCTGTGTCAATATGCCGTTAGAGAAGGCGAAGGAAATCTATGGCTATATCAATGCAGGAACTCCGGTTATCTGCCATTACTAATTGAGAAAAGGATGCAATAACATGTATAAGATTATAAAAAAAGACGGTCTTGCGAAAAGAGGAAGACTGGAGACAGTACATGGAGTCATTGAGACTCCGGTATTTATGAATGTAGGTACAGCGGCCGCTATCAAAGGCGCTGTCTCTACAGACGATTTACAGCAGATTAAGACGCAGGTGGAGCTTTCTAATACGTATCATCTGCACGTACGCCCGGGAGACCAGGTGATTAAGAAACTGGGAGGGCTTCATAAGTTTATGGTATGGGACAAACCGATTCTTACGGACTCCGGCGGATTTCAGGTATTTTCCCTTGCCGGACTCCGAAAGATTAAGGAGGAAGGCGTCTACTTCCAGTCCCACATTGACGGAAGAAAGATTTTCATGGGACCGGAAGAAAGCATGCAGATTCAGTCAAATCTTGCGTCTACGATTGCGATGGCATTCGATGAGTGTCCATCCAGTGTGGCAAGCAGAGAGTATATACAGAATTCGGTAGACCGCACGACAAGATGGCTGAAACGATGTAAAAACGAGATGGCAAGATTGAATTCCTTAGAGGATACTATCAATAAGAATCAGCTTCTTTTCGGAATCAACCAAGGTGCAATCTATGAAGATATCCGAGTGGAGCATGCCAAACGTATCGCGGAACTGGATTTGGACGGATATGCGTTAGGCGGTCTTGCCGTTGGAGAATCCCATGAGGAGATGTATCGGATTCTGGATGTGACGGTGCCGCATCTTCCGGAGAACAAACCGACGTATCTGATGGGTGTGGGAACTCCGGCGAATATTCTGGAGGCAGTCGACCGAGGTGTTGATTTCTTTGACTGTGTATATCCAAGCAGAAACGGAAGACATGGTCACGTATATACAAACCATGGAAAGATTAATCTTTTTAATGCAAAATATGAATTGGACGACCGCCCGATTGAAGAAGGATGCCAGTGCCCTGCCTGCAGGACATATAGCAGAGCATACATCAGACATTTGCTGAAAGCGAAGGAAATGCTTGGCATGAGACTTTGTGTGCTCCATAATTTATATTTTTACAATACGATGATGGAAGAAATCAGAGAAGCAATCGAAGAAGGAAGATATCAAGAATATAAGAAACAGAAACTTGACAGGATGTCCGGAAAATAGTATTATTGTAATAGCGTTAAATTTTAGGAGGAAGTTAGAATGGGTCTTATAGGAATGATTCTTATGTATGCAATTATTATCGGAGGTTTCTGGTTTTTACTTATGCGTCCTCAGAAAAAGGAGCAGAAGAGAATTCAGCTTATGCTTTCCGAATTAGCTGTAGGAGACACAGTTTTGACAACTTGTGGTTTTTACGGCGTTGTAATTGACGTACAGGAAGACGATGTTGTTGTAGAATTCGGTAACAACAAGAATTGCCGTATCCCAATGCAGAAGGGCGCAATTACACAGGTAGAGAAGCCTGCAATTGAAGGATAATTGAATAAGAGATACAAGGGGAATATGCAGTCAGGCATATTCCCTTTTTAAAAAAAGGAGGATATATCATGGATATGAAAGAAAGAATTGCAATGTTGCGGGAGCAGATGAAGGAAAAAGGAGTGGACGTGTATATCGTTCCGACTGCTGATTTTCATCAAAGCGAATATGTGGGGGAGCATTTTAAGGCGAGAAAATTCATTACAGGATTCTCCGGCTCTGCAGGAACAGCGGTATTTACCGCAACAGAAGCGCGTCTGTGGGTAGACGGAAGGTACTTTATCCAGGCAGCGGCGCAGATTGCAGGTACGACAATTGAGATGATGAAGATGGGAGAGCCTGGAGTTCCGACGATTGATGAATATCTGAAAGAAGCAATTCCGGAGAATGGAACGCTCGGATTTGACGGACGTGTTGTCGCAATGGGCGCGGGGCTTCGATATGAGAAGATTGTCAATGAGAAGCATGGAAAGATTGTGTATGAGTATGACTTGATTGATGCTATCTGGAATGACCGTCCGGAATTATCGAAGGAACCTGTTTTCGCATTGGAAGAGAAATATACAGGGGAGACTATCGCAAGTAAATTGCAGAGAATCCGGGAATATATGAAGGAAAGCGAAGCGACGGTTCATGTGCTGACAACGTTGGATGATATTTGCTGGACATTGAATATCCGCGGAAATGATATCGAATTCTTCCCGCTCGTTCTTGCTTATGCAATCATCACGATGGACAAGATGCATTTATATATTGAGAAAGAAAAATTAAATGATGAGATACAGGTATCGTTTGCAGAAAACGGAATCGTAATTCATCCGTATAACGATATCTATGAAGACATCAAATCCTACGGAGCGGGAGAAACATTATTGATTGACCCGGCACGATTGAATTATGCGCTCTATGGAAACATTTCTCCAGATGCAAAGAAAGTGGAGAAACAGAATCCGGAAGAACTGTTCAAAGGAATCAAAAATCCGGTGGAGATAGAAAATATCCGAAAGGCTCAGATTAAGGATAGCGTTGCTCACGTCCGCTTTATGAAATGGGTAAAAGAAAATGTCGGTAAGATGACGATTACAGAGATGAGCGCGGCAGAGAAATTGGATGAATTCCGGGTAGAGATGGGGAATTTCATCCGCCCAAGCTTTGAACCGATTTCTTCTTATGGGGAACATGCGGCGCTTTGCCACTACACGTCCTCACCGGAGACAGATGTGGAATTGAAAGAGGGAAATGTATTCCTGACAGATACAGGTGCAGGATTCTATGAAGGCTCTACAGATATCACAAGAACTTATGCGTTGGGAGAGATTCCGGATATTATGAAGGAACACTTTACGTTGGTTGTTATGTGTAACTTAAGCCTCGCAAGTGCGAAATTTGTAAAAGGATGCACAGGAAGCAATTTAGACCCATTCGCAAGAAAACCACTCTGGGACAGAGGACTCGATTTCAATCATGGAACAGGACATGGCGTAGGATATCTTCTGAATATTCATGAAGGTCCGGAGAATATCGGATGGAGAAGCCGCGGAAGCAATATCGTAGAGCTTCAGGAGGGCATGATTTTCACAGATGAGCCGGGTATGTATATCGAAGGTTCCCATGGCGTCCGTCTGGAGAACGAATTACTTGTTCGTGAAGGCGAGAAGAATGAATATGGACAGTTCATGTATCTGGAACCGCTTACTTATGTTCCGTTTGATTTGGATGCGTTGAATGTAGAGATGTTATCCGAAGAGTATAAGAAGCTTTTAAATGAATATCATCAGACGGTTTATGAAAAAGTTTCCCCATATTTGGAAGATGATGAGAAAGCTTGGCTGCAGAAATACACAAGAGAAATTTAAGATAACACGTTTGCAACAAAAATGTTACGAAAGCCCGTAAACACGTTAAAAAAATTTAAGGAAATATTAAACGGTATGGTTATTGCTTCGATAAGACTCCTGAATTATAATGATAGATAAGAGAAATATGAAATAGTCAGGGGTAGTACAAATGAGTAATGAAAGTATCCGAATGGAGCGGCAAAATGAAAGAATACGTCAGGTAAGGAGACAGAGAATCTGTCTGGCGGTGATTCTTGCGGCGGTTGTGCTGATTGGAGGAACCATCACGATGATTCTTGTGAGAAAACCGAAGTTTCTTGTAAAAACCGAGTCTCTTTCCATGATACAGGATGAGGCAGTTCCGAAGTTTCAGGTGAGTGTGACAGTCAAGGGAAGCAAGAAGAAAGTCCTTGATAAGAAGACAGGCTATACGGCAGGGAATTTGGAGAAGGATTTGAAAGCCGGAGCGAACTATGAGCTTGCCTGCAAGGCGGATGGAAAGACAGACGGGAAATTTAAGATTCAGTTTAAATTGTCCGAGAGTCTTCAGAAAAAGCTGGATAAAGAATGGGCGCGAAAATTAAAATTCACAGTCGAAGAGGGGACATTGACTGTGAAGAACAAATATGGAGCGTGGGACGGCGACAAATTCAAGAAGATAAACGGAGAATATGCGAAGAATGAATTCATTCCGTATCAAGGGGAGCGTTACTATTTTGGTGAAGACGGGAAAAAAGTGACGAAAGAGACACAGGTAGGCGGGAAGCTCTATACTTTCACGAAGGACGGGAAAGTGAAGTCAGAAAAATTCTATGTGGATCCGGCGAAGCCGATGATTGCGCTTACATTTGACGACGGTCCGGGGCCGGAGACAGAGAAACTTCTCGCAACCTTGGAGCAATACAATTCAAGAGCCACATTTTTCATGGTAGGAAGTCAGGTTGCGAAATATCCTGACACCATTAAGAAGATGCAAGAAATCGGATGTGAGCTCGGAAACCATACGGCGGAACATAAGAATCTGACAGAGTTATCCGACCAGCAGATTAAGGATGCGATTAACAGCGTGTCAGCCAAGGTTGCAGAAGCAAGCGGCGGAGCGCCGACTACGGTAACAAGACCTCCTTTCGGAGCCTATGACGACCATGTGAAGGCAGTGGCTCCGGAACCGTTGATTATGTGGTCGATTGATACGCTGGATTGGAAGACAAGGAATGTTGAGAGCACCATCAAATCTGTCAATGGGGCGACAGATGGCGATATTATTCTGATGCACGATATTCATAAAACATCTATAGAGGCGGCAATCAAATTGATTCCTCAATTGGTGGAGAAGGGATATCAGCTTGTGACAGTCAGTGAGATGGCGGAAGCAAGAGGCGTCAAGCTTGAGAATGGAGGCGTCTATTTCTCATTTTATAAGCAAGAGCAAAAATAAGGATTTCTAATACAGAGAGGGAACGACTCAGCACGAGCCGTTCCCTCTTTAAAAATCTGCTTTGACAGGTAGCGCTATTTTACGCCTTCGCGGTGACGTTCTAATAATGCGTGTAATCTCTTTGTCGGGTTCATCACGTGGTCGATAGAGACATCATGATTCAAGGAATCAATGATGAGTGCAAGATATTTGCTCATATCGGCTGTCAAGAAGTATGGCTTTTCGAATGCCATTGGTGGGAGGTATGTCAAGTTTGTCGTGATGACGCGGTCCAGATATCCCTTCTCATAGTATTCGTCAAATTTGCCGAATCCATCTGTGAATAATCCGAATGTTGTACATACGAAGACACGTCCGGCTCCACGCTCTTTTAACTGCTTTGCAACATCCAGCATACTCTCGCCGGAAGAAATCATATCATCAATGATAATCAAATCTTTGCCGCGGATATCGTCGCCGAGGAACTCATGGGCAACAATCGGATTCTTACCGTTTACGATGGTAGAGTAATCCCGTCTCTTATAGAACATACCCATATCCACGCCAAGAACGTTGGAGAAGTATACGGCGCGGTGCATAGCGCCTTCATCCGGGCTGATAATCATCAGGTGATTCTTGTCCACTTTCAAATCCGGCACAGAGCGAAGAAGTACCTTCATGAATTGATACGGCGGCGTAAAGTTGTCGAATCCTTTTAATGGAATTGCGTTTTGAACGCGCGGGTCATGGGCGTCAAACGTAATAATGTTGCTGACTCCCATATCGGTCAGTTCCTCCAGGGCAAACGCGCAGTCTAAAGACTCGCGGCGGGTGCGCTTGTGTTGGCGGCTCTCATAGAGGAACGGCATGATGACGTTCACGCGGTGTGCTTTTCCGTTGGCGGCGGAAATGATACGTTTCAGGTCCTGATAGTGGTCGTCCGGTGACATATGGTTGATATGGCCATTCAAACTGTAGGTCATGCTATAATTGCATACGTCCACCATAACGAACAGGTCACAGCCACGTACGGTTTCTCCTATCATACCTTTTGCTTCTCCGGAGCCAAAACGAGGGCAGGAAATATCCAAAAGATAATTATCTGCTACATGTTTGGAAAAGAGAGCAGAATTGATAGAGGAATCCGTAGCTGTATGACGGAAATCCACGATATAATCATTGACTTTTTGTGCCAGTCCTTTACAGCTGTCAAGCGCTGCGATTTTCAAAGGAGCAACCGGCAATGTTTTTTCTAATTCATTTAAATTCAGCATAGCAATCTCCATTTCCTTTATCTATTGTCGTTATCTTTAATGATAACAAAAAAGACAGAGAGCTTCAACTGCCTTTCTAGTAGAAATTGCTTTTTTGGCAAAAGTTTAGTATGATATAAGGTAGGGAAATAAAAAACAGGAGATGGAACATGAAAAGAGAACATATTATTCGGAGTGTGGAAGAAGGAAGCATTGCCTGGGAATTGGGAATAGAGGCGGGAGACAAACTGCTGAGTATCAATGGAAATGAAATCGAAGACGTATTTGATTATCATTTTCTTGTAAATGATGAGGAACTCGTTGTCCTCATCGAGAAGGAAGACGGGGAAGAGTGGGAGCTGGAGATTGAAAAGGATTACGAGGAAGACCTCGGCATCGAGTTTGAGCAAGGTCTGATGGATGAATATCGTTCCTGCAGAAATAAATGCATGTTCTGCTTTATCGACCAGATGCCGAAAGGGATGCGGGAGACGCTTTATTTCAAAGATGACGATTCCAGACTCTCTTTCCTGCAAGGGAATTATATTACGCTTACGAACATGAGCGACGATGACGTGCGAAGAATTGTGAAATATCATCTGGAACCGATTAACGTATCGTTCCAGACGACAAATCCGGAGCTGCGCTGTAAGATGCTGCACAACCGTTTTGCAGGAGAAGCTTTAAAGAAAGTGGACATCCTGTATGAGGGCGGTATTACGATGAACGGACAGATTGTATTGTGTAAAGGTGTCAATGACGGAGAGGAGCTGGAAAGAAGTATTCGTGATTTGACGAAATACCTTCCGAATCTGCAGAGTGTATCGGTAGTTCCGGTCGGACTGACAAAATACAGAGACGGGCTCTATCCGCTGGAGCCGTTTACGAAGGAAGAGGCAAAAGAGGTACTCCGCACGATTCATAAATGGCAGAATCAGATTTATGAAGAGTATGGCATTCATTTTATTCATGCAGGAGATGAATGGTATATTCTCGCGGGCGAAGAGCTTCCGGAGGAAGAACGCTATGACGGATATCTTCAGTTGGAGAACGGCGTGGGAATGTTAAGGCTTCTTATGAATGAATTTGAAGAAGGATTTGCCGCGCTGGAAGGAGACGGAAGAACGAGGGAAATCTCGATGGCAACGGGAGTGCTTGCATACCCGTATCTGAAGAAGATGCTGGAGAGATTGAAAGAAAAGTATCCGAATGTGACGGTACATCTCTATCAGATTATCAATCACTTCTTCGGAGAGAAGATTACGGTAGCAGGACTCATCACCGGGCAGGACTTGGTTGCCCAGCTAAAAGGACAGGAATTGGGAGAGTGTCTGTATCTTCCTTGCAGCATGATGCGAAGCGGAGAAGACGTCTTCTTGGATGATATGTCGCTTCTAGATGTGAAAGAGACTTTACAAGTAGAGGTAGATATTGTAAAATCAAGCGGACAAGATTTTATTGAAGCAGTGATAAATGGAAATTAAAAGGAGAATAGAGTATGAGTAAACCAATTGTAGCCATTGTGGGAAGACCGAATGTAGGAAAATCTACATTATTCAACGCTTTGGCAGGAGAGATGATTTCGATTGTAAAAGATACTCCAGGAGTAACAAGAGACCGTATTTATGCGGAGATTACATGGTTGGATCGGAACTTTACATTGATTGATACCGGTGGTATTGAACCGGACAGCAAAGATATTATTTTATCCCAAATGAGAGAACAGGCGCAGATTGCCATCGATACGGCGGACGTCATCATCTTTTTGACGGACGTAAGACAAGGTCTGGTGGATTCGGATTCCAAGGTAGCAGATATGCTCCGTCGTTCCAAGAAACCGGTCGTGCTTGCCGTTAATAAGGTGGACAGCTTCCAGAAGTTCATGGGAGATGTCTATGAATTCTATAACCTTGGAATCGGGGACCCGGTACCGGTATCTGCCGCTTCCAGGTTGGGAATCGGCGACCTTCTGGACGAAGTGACGAAGCACTTCCCGGAACATGCGGGAGAGGAAGAGGAAAACGAGAGACCTCGTATTGCCATTGTAGGGAAACCGAACGTAGGAAAATCTTCGATTATTAATAAATTGCAGGGCAACAATCGTGTTATCGTATCGGATATTGCCGGAACGACACGTGACGCCATTGATACGCCGGTAAAATACAATGGAAAAGAATATGTGTTTATCGATACGGCGGGTCTTAGAAGAAAGAATAAGATTAAGGAAGATTTGGAACGCTATAGCATTATCCGGACGGTAACGGCGGTAGAAAGAGCAGATGTGGTTCTGCTTGTCATCGATGCGACAGAAGGCGTGACAGAGCAGGATGCAAAGATTGCAGGAATTGCTCATGAACGCGGCAAAGGTATCATTATTGTAGTCAACAAGTGGGATGCCATTGAGAAAAATGACCGTACGATGCGGGAATACGAGCGGAAAGTCAGAGATGTGCTGTCTTACATGCCGTATGCGGAGATGATATTCGTGTCTGCGGCAACAGGACAGCGCCTGAATAAACTGTATGATATGATTGATATGGTAATCGAGAATCAGACGCTTCGTATTGCGACGGGTGTGCTGAATGAGATTATGATGGAAGCGGTTGCAATGCAGCAGCCGCCTTCAGACAAAGGAAAACGTCTGAAATTATATTACATTACGCAAGTATCCGTAAAACCGCCAACATTTGTCATCTTTGTCAACGACAAGGAACTGATGCATTTCTCTTATACGAGATATCTGGAAAACAAGATTCGGGAAGCCTTTGGATTCAGAGGAACTTCATTAAAATTCTTTATTCGTGAGAGAAAGGATAAGGACAAATAAATGGAACGGTTGATATGCTTGCTGATTGGTTATCTTTGTGGATTGTTTCAGACAGGATATATCTATGGGAAGCTGCATCATATTGATATTCGACAGCATGGAAGCGGAAATGCGGGAACGACGAACGCGCTGCGTACGCTCGGATGGAAGGCGGGAGTCATCACATTTTTGGGAGACTGCCTGAAATGCGTCCTCGCTGTTGGGATTGCATGGCTTCTGTTTGGGAAGACTCAGGAGAGAATGTTTGAGTTATTAGCGATGTATGCGGGAGTCGGCGCAGTGTTGGGGCACAATTTCCCGTTTTACCTTCATTTTAAAGGAGGAAAAGGCATTGCGGCGACTGCGGGGATTCTCTGGGCAGTAAATCCGAAAGTGGCGGCAGTTGCCTGCCTGACATTTATCGTGATTGTGGTGATTACAAGATATGTCTCTCTCGGCTCTATCGTGCTGGTTGTTATCTTTGCTATCGGCATGGTTGTGCAGGGGGAAGTGTTCGGAACAACACTGACGGCGCCGGAACGGTATGAGTTGTACGCGTTGTCTGTATTTTTGATGGTACTTGCCATTTATAAACACAAAGAAAATATAAAAAGGCTGTTAAACGGAACAGAAAATAAATTAAGCTTTTCAAAAAAGAAGTAGGAGGTCAGATTATGGCAAACGTAGGTGTACTTGGAGCCGGAAGCTGGGGAACAGCGCTTTCCCTGCTGCTTCACAAAAATGGACATCATGTGACGGTTTGGTCTGTGATGAAAGAGGAAGTGGAGATGCTTGATAAAGAAAGAGAGCATAAGAGCAAACTTCCGGGTGTGAGGATTCCGGACGATATGGTCTTTACGAATGAATTGGAAGAGGGAATCCAGGGGAAAGATTTCCTTGTACTTGCTGTGCCGTCTCCATTTACAAGAAGCACTGCACGCAAGATGAAGCCATATGTGGCAGACGGACAGATTATCGTCGATGTGGCGAAGGGAATCGAAGAAGATACGTTGATGACGCTGTCCCAGCAGATTCGGGAAGAAATCCCACAGGCAGATGTGGCGGTTCTTTCCGGACCAAGTCATGCGGAAGAAGTGGGAAGAGGACTTCCGACAACGTGCGTTGTGGGAGCGAAGACGAAACAGACGGCAGAATACTTGCAGGAGGCATTCATGAGCGACGTATTCCGCGTATATACAAGTCCGGATATGCTTGGCATGGAGCTTGGCGGTTCTCTGAAAAACGTCATCGCGCTCGCGGCAGGAATTGCGGATGGACTTGGATACGGAGACAATACGAAAGCCGCGCTCATCACGCGAGGAATCGCGGAGATTTCCCGTCTTGGCGTTGCGATGGGCGGAAAAATCGAGAGCTTCACAGGACTTACAGGAATCGGAGATTTGATTGTAACGTGTGCCAGTGTGCACAGCCGTAACCGAAAAGCCGGCTACCTGATTGGACAAGGGAAGACGATGAAAGAAGCGATGGACGAGGTCAAGATGGTAGTAGAAGGTGTCTATTCTACAAAGGCGGCGGTAAAACTGGCTCACAAATATAACGTTTCCATGCCGATTATCGAGCAGGTCAATGCCGTTCTCTTTGAGGATAAGAGCGCGGAGGAAGCGATGAAAGACTTGATGCTTCGTGATAAGACGATTGAGAATCCAACGCTTCTTTGGGAAGAATAAGGTAGAATCTGATGGAAGGCGTATCAGCGCCCCGAAAAACAGAATCCGAAAATTCGGGTTCTGTTTTTTTGTGTGCGAACATACATTAGTATCAGCAAAGCAAGGGGGTATCCACATGAATCCATTTCATTTATACAAAGACATACAGGCAAGAACCAACGGTGAAATCTACATAGGGGTTGTGGGGCCTGTGAGAACCGGAAAATCCACATTTATCAAACGATTCATGGACCTTCTCGTTCTTCCGAACATGAAGGATGAGAATGCGAAAGCAAGAACGAGGGATGAACTTCCGCAGTCCGCCTCCGGGAAGACGATTATGACGACGGAGCCGAAGTTCGTTCCGAAGGAAGCGGCGGCGATTCAACTGGATGGGGATGTATCTGCAAAAGTACGTCTTATCGACTGTGTCGGCTATATGGTGGAGGGGGCTTCCGGTTACGTGGAGAATGAAGAAGAGCGTCAGGTGAAAACGCCATGGTTTGAACACGAGATTCCGTTTACAAAGGCGGCGGCAATCGGGACGCAGAAAGTCATTCACGACCACTCTACCATCGGGATTGTTGTGACAACCGATGGTACGATAGGGGAGATTCCGCGCGAGAACTATGTGGAAGCAGAAGGGAAGACGATTCAGGAATTGAAAAATTTAGGCAAGCCGTTTGTTGTTCTCGTCAATTCCAAAAGACCATATGGCGAAGAAGCGAAAACTATCGTGGAGAAGATAGAAGCAAAGTATGAAGTACCGGCGATGGCGGTGAATTGCGAGCAGCTTCGGGAGGAAGACATCCATCATATCATGCAGAGTGTGTTGTTCGAATTTCCGATTTCGGAGATTCAGTTTTTCATTCCCAAATGGGTGGAAATGCTGCCGATGGAGCATCCGATTAAGCAGGAACTTATCGATTATGTAAAATATGTGATGGAAGCGGTTCATCAGATTAAGGACGCGAAGAAAGAACTTCCGAAGCCGGAAAGCCGATATCTGGAAGGGATTCGCGTGGAAGAAATCGTCATGGATACGGGATGCATCCGCATTCAGATTCAAGTGGGAGACAGATTCTATTACGATGTGTTAAGCGAATTGACAGGAGCAGATATTGCGGGAGAATATGATTTGATTCGGACATTAAAACAGTTATCTGTCTTGAGAAAAGAATACGAGGGCGTGAAAGACGCTATGGATTCGGTTCGCCTCAAAGGATACGGGGTGGTGACTCCGGCAAAGGAGGAAATCAAGTTGGAAGAGCCGATTCTTATGAAACAAGGGAATAAATACGGAGTGAAGATTCATTCGGAGGCTCCGTCTATCCATATGATACGGGCGAATATTGAGACGGAGATTACTCCGATTGTCGGCAATGAAAAGCAGGCGGAAGATTTGATACAATATATCAAACAAAGCGGAGAGACGGAAGAGGGAATCTGGAGTACGAATATCTTCGGAAAATCCATCGAGGAGCTTGTAATGGATGGAATGCGGAACAAAATCATGATGATTAACGATGAAAGCCAGGTGAAATTACAAGATACGATGCAGAAGATTGTGAACGACAGCAACGGAGGAATGGTGTGCATTATCATTTAGAAACGAAGCTTCTGAATATTCATTAATATATATAATGGGCACTTTCCAGTGCTTCCGTTGACAAGACGGAAGCCGGTTTCTTATAATATACGAGTTAAAAAACATAAGAAGGGAACTATACAAATGAAAACAGAGAAAACATACGCATCTGTATTTGAACTAAATGGGCGTCCAAGATTCGGAGAGGCATTTCCGTTGGCGTTACAGCATGTCGTGGCGATGATTGTAGGCTGCGTGACTCCGGCGATTGTGATTGCGGGGGTAGCGGGGTTAAATGGAAAAGACCAGGTGATTCTTGTCCAGTCTGCACTTTTCATTGCGGCGGTTTCCACGCTGATTCAGCTATTCCCGATTGCAGGGAAGATTGGTTCCGGTCTTCCTGTGATTATGGGAGTCAGCTTTGCCTATCTGCCGAGTATGCAGGCGATTGCCGGAAGCTTCGACATTGCAACAATACTAGGCGCACAGTTGATTGGCGGTATCGTGGCGATTTTTGTGGGAATTTTCGTGACAAAGCTACGTGTGCTTTTCCCGCCGCTGATTACCGGAACGGTTGTATTTACCATTGGACTTTCTTTATATCCGACGGCGGTAAAATATATGGCAGGAGGAGCTTCTTCTCCAGACTATGGCTCATGGAAAAACTGGCTCGTCGGATTCCTTACATTATTCGTTGTGATTGGACTGAATCATTTCGGAAAAGGAATCTGCAAACTGGCTTCTATTTTGATTGGAATGATGGTTGGATATATCGTGTCTATCTTCTTTGGCATGATTGATTTCTCGGCGGTTGGAAGTGCAGGATTGTTCCAGATTCCGCAGCCGCTTCATTTTGGAATGAAATTTGAAGTGTCTGCGATTGTGACAATGGTTATTCTTTTCGTCATTAACTCTGTACAGGCAATCGGCGATTTCTCCGCGACGACTGGAGGAGGATTAGACCGGGAGCCGACGGACAGAGAATTATCCGGTGGAATTGTGGCATATGGTATTTCTAATATTTTCGGTTCTTTCTTTGGAGGACTTCCGACAGCGACATTCAGCCAGAACGTGGGAATCGTAGCGACGACAAAAGTAGTCAACCGCATGGTGCTTGGACTTGCGGCGGTGATTCTGCTTTTCGCGGGATTTATGCCGAAATTCTCGGCGCTTCTTACGACGATTCCGCAGTGTGTGCTGGGAGGAGCAACAATTTCCGTATTTGCGACGATTGCAATGACAGGAATTAAACTTGTCACACAGCAGCCGTTATCCTATCGGAACACTTCGATTGTAGGACTTGCGGTTGCGCTTGGTATGGGAATTACACAGTGCTCTGACGCTTTGGCGGCATTTCCAGCGTGGGTGACAACGGTATTCGGAAAATCTCCGGTTGTAGTAACTACGATTGTAGCGATTGCGTTGAATCTGATATTGCCGAAAGAAAAGACGCAAGAAAAATAAAAACAGTGACAAAAAATTCCTGTGAATCCGTAAGTTTATAGATTCACAGGAATTTTTTCGAGATAGAAAATCTAACCACTGCTATCCGTTCGAAACTTATTCTCGGAATGTAAGACTTGTGTCTGTCATGGAGTCAATGATTGCAAGAGATTCCAAATGAATGCCCTTGTCGCGGATAATCTGTCCTCCATTCTGCATTCCTTTCTCAATTACGATACCGGCTCCTTCGATAGAAGCGCCGGATTCCTCCACGAGCTCGATGAGACCCTGAAGGGCGCATCCATTTGCTAAAAAGTCGTCGATAATCAAGACGTTGTCATCGGCATTCAAAAACTTCTTAGACAAGATGACGTCGTAGACGCGCTTGTGCGTAAAAGATTCTACCTTAGAGTGATACACTTCTCCATCGATGTTGATGCTCTGTGTCTTCTTCGCAAATACGACAGGTACATGAAAATACTGTGCCACGATACATGCAATTCCGATGCCGGAAGCCTCGATTGTAAGTATCTTCGTAATCTTATCACTAGGGAATCTTCTTCTGAATTCCTTTCCGATTTCATTGATTAAGTCAATGTCCATCTGATGATTTAAAAAGCTATCTACTTTTAATACATTTCCCGGCTTCACAACGCCGTCTTTTAAAATACGTTCCTTTAAAAGCTGCATGACAAATATCCTTCCTTATGTTAAAGTTATATAATGATACATAATACCGCAAAATATGTCGATTTTCAACGATTAATTCAAAGAAAAGGAGAAAAATTATGACAAGGTTAGAACAACAGGTGAAGTTTCTGGTAGAGATTGACAAAGTGAAAAATATTTTTCGGCAGACTTATCTTGCAGACGCCAACCGCAAAGAAAATGATGCGGAGCATTCCTGGCATCTTGCGATTGCCGCGTTTCTTTTGAAAGAACATATGAAAGAAGAGGTAGACCTTCTGAAAGTAATCGTTATGGTTCTCATTCATGACCTGGTGGAGATTGACGCGGGGGATACTTATGCGTACGATGACGCGGGAGCGGCTACAAAACGGGAGCGGGAAGAGAAAGGCGCAGACCGTATCTTCGGGATGCTTCCAGAAGACCAGGGACAATACTTTCGGGAATTGTGGGAGGAATTTGAAGCGTACGAAAGCGCAGATGCCAAGTTCGCACATCTTCTGGATAATTTCCAGCCATTGTTGTTAAACGACGCGTCCAACGGAAAAAGCTGGGCGGAGCATGGCGTGAAGAAATCTCAGATTTACAAAAGGAATGCAAAGATAGAAGAGACGTCCGAGGACGTATGGAATTATATGAAGAGTCTCGTGGAAAAACATATCGAGCTCGGACATGTGAAGGATGAGTAAAATTAACTGTCCGTTAAGTTTTGTGACCGTATCTTAACGAACGTTCCGTTGTGGGAATCCGGATGTTTTGCTAGAATAAATGTAGGATATCCAATAGGAAAATACGAAATATTCTGCAGAAACCATGTCTTATGAAGGGAGAATTTATATGCGGATTCATGAAATAATCAAACAGAAACGTCTGGAGCTTAAGATGACACAGGAACAGGTGGCGGAACGTCTTGGTGTGTCTGCTCCGGCGGTCAACAAATGGGAGCGGGGAATCAGTTATCCGGACATCACGTTGCTTTCGCCTCTTGCAAGGCTTCTCGGTGTGGATTTGAATACGCTTTTATCATTTCAGGAAGAATTGACGAAAGAAGAAGTCGACCGGTTTGTAGGAGAATTGTATGATGCCATATCGACACAAGGATTTGATGAGGTATATGAACTGGGAATGAAGAAGCTTTCTGAGTATCCAACCTGTGATTATCTCTGGTATATGACGGCGCTCACGCTTCAGGGGGCAGTCATGATGTTCGTTCCGGCGGAGTACGAAAGTTATGAAGAGAAGTTTGAAAAAATATATGAAAAGCTTACGGACAGCAAGAATCCGGAAATTGCGGAAATGTCCAAACAGATGTTGTTTTCCCAATATATGGGGAGAAAAGACTATGAGGAGGCGGAGAAACTTCTGAATTCCATTCCGCAGAAGAACGTGAATGTTACTCAGCTTCGTGCCAACCTGTATAAAGAACAGGGAAGGCTGGAAGAGGCAGGGAAGCTCTATGAAGGAAAAGTTCTGACCGCGGCACAGGATATGGAGATGGCTATGCTGGGACTGATAGAGATTGCGGTAGAAGAAGGAAGAGCGGAGGATGCGGAATATATTCTTAAGAAAGCGCAGGCTCTTGTAGATGTCGCGGAACAATGGGGATATGGAAAATACCTCCATGAATGGGAACTTGCCTATCGGCAGAAGGATATTCCGAGGTGTATAAATGCCTTTGAAGGCATGATGCGGGAAGTGGAACAGGAGTGGAGATTTCCGGATTCGCCGCTTTACCGTTACACGAAACGAAAAGAAGAGGGACCGCCGTTCTGGGAGCAGATGAAGAAAAGCCTTCTCCAATGGACAAAAGAGGATGCGGAGGCAGGTTTTTTAAGGGAGTCTCCAGAATTTATGGAAATGCTTGCAAAGTATGAATAGAAAAATGATTGCGCAATAGCGCATCCTCACACGAAGTGTGTTTGTTCTGAAATAGGATTCCAAAGGGACTCCCTATTCCAGAACAAATAGGAAAAGGTTGCAATCGCAGCCTTTTTCATTGTGTGTAGGAGAAAATTGTGTTATAATCTTATCACGAATCAGGATTTCTAAAGTCTTTATTCTAAAGTATCTGTGATGTTCATCACAATAAAAATCAGATTTGTAAATTCAGAACGAAAGATGGTGATGCCTATGGGGAGTGTTAATGTACTCAGGTTTATTTGTATTGCTTGGAAATTGAAAATTTTATGAATGGCAGGAGGGAAAAAGCCTATGGCGGGTCATGATATTGTTATCAAAAAATATATGGAAGATAAGGAGCGGTTTTCCGATTTGATGAATGGAAGTTTGTTTCATGGAAAACAAATCGTGAAGGAAGAACATTTGAAACAGATAAAAGGAGAATCCAGTATCCATCTGATGGATAAAAATGAGAAGAGGAAAAGTGTGATACGGTATCGGGACGTTGTGATGAAGACGGACTATGTGATATTTGCGATAGAAAATCAGATGAATATTCATTATGCAATGCCGATTCGGACTATGTTGTATGATGCGTTGAGTTATGCTGACCAAGTAGAGAAGATTCGAAAAGAGCATAAACGAAAAGGGGATAAATTGTCAGATGATGAATTTCTCTCGGGAATGAAAAAAGAGGATATCATTTATCCGGTAATTACGGTTGTTGTTTACTATGGGGAAAAAGAGTGGGATGCAAGTCTGGACCTTTATGGAATGATGGAGATTGGGAGAAAAGGATTGATTACGGAAGAATTGAAAGAAGCATTGCCGAATTATAAAATCAATCTGATTCATGCCGGTAATATTGAGAACCCTGAAAAATATAAATCAAGTTTACAGTTAGTATTCGGGATGCTAAAATATAAAGCAGATAAGACCGAATTGATGAAATATTTGGGAGAGCATAAGAAGGAACTTTCAAATATTGACAGGGAAACATATGATGTGATGGGGATTTTGCTTCATATGGAAAAGAAATTGAATGATTATCGACGAAAGAAAGGAGAAAAAAGGGACATGTGCGAAGCAATAAAGGAAATGATTGAAGATGGCAAAATGGAAGGCAAAATGGAAGGTAAAAATGAAGGACTGATAATTGGACGTATTGAAGCTACGATAGAAATGTGTCAGGAATTTCAGGTTTCTAAAGAAGATACAGTGACCAGGATTGTTGAAAAATTTTCGATAGAAGAAGAGGAGGCAAAGAAGTTCATGGAGGAATACTGGAAATAGAAAGAAGAAGCTGTCTTCACAGGAGCATGAAGGAAGAAAAAGTGTAGGAAAAGGACACAAAGAAAAATGTTACATATATTGATATGTGAGGATGACAAGAGATTCTCGGAGATATTGGAAGAACTAATAAAGGAGGAGATGCAAGGGAAAGAGCTGTCATATGAATGTCATACGTTTGCCTGTGGACAGGATTTTCTGAAAGAGAAGACTTATGTAAATGAATTGATTTTTATGGACATTGAGTTACCGGATATGTCCGGTCTGGAGATTGCAGGATATTTGAAAGAAACACAGCGGAATAAAAATCTGATTTTTCTTACAAACCACGATTATCTTGTCTTTCCCTCTCTAAAATGTTATCCGTTTTACTTTATGCAGAAGAATAAACTGAAGGAAGAGCTCGGAAGTGTGTTGGAAGAGTTTTTGAAAGAACGGATTGAGAAAAAAGAGGACAGAATTTTTGAATACTGTGTGAAAAACAACGTGTATCATGTATTGATGGATGAGATTATGTATCTGACATATTGGGAACACAGGGTATCCTTAATGCTTCAAAATGGAGAGAAAGTGGAATTCCGCGGTAAGATTAAAGAGTGCGAGCAACAATTGAGCGGATTGGATTTCTTCAAGGCGAACAAAGGGACTTTTGTAAATCTAAAATATTGTCAGAGACTGGATGAAAATGGATTCTGGATGAGAAACGGAGAAAATATTACTGTTAGCAGAGAGCGCAGGAAGGATGCGAAGATGTGTTTTATGAAATATCGGAGGGAAGTCAATGCAAACAATCGGGATGATATTTGATAATCTTGCAGAGATAGTGGAAGCTGCTATTCTTGTGTATTTTTTTCATAAGATGTTTGAATTTAAGGAAGAGGTGTCAGGAAGAACATGTAAGATGGTTACTCTGTTTCTTACTTTGTATGCGATGGCAAGACTCTGTATTGAATTTGAGTTAAATGATTTAATCTTTACAGTATTGTGGCTTAGTGTATTGTTGTTATATAGTAACCGATATTTAAAAAGCACGAAAATGCAACATTTGTTATGGAGTATGTATACATTATTATTGATTCCGCTTGTGAATCTGGTATTGCTTTTATTGGCATGTGTTGCGACGAAAACATCAACGGAAACTTTTATATCAATTGATAATCCGAACTGGTGGATGATTGTAATTCTTTCACGATGCTTTTATTATGGGATTTTGAGATTGACACTCTATTTTAATAAAGAACGGAAAGTAAAGTTATCTCGAAAGTACGTGATTACAATGGTTATCCTTTTTGGATATTCGATTGTGATAGAGGCAATTTTGCTGGCAGGTTTTCAATTCGACAATGGAGAGTCCTATAAGCTGGGACTTCTTTGTATTGCCTTAGGTGTTGTGTTGGTTGATACTTATTTATTTGTAATGATATTTAAAATCAGCGAAAAGTCTCAACAGGAAGAAAGACTAAGATTGTTACAGGTTCAAAATGAATTGCAGGAGCGCAGAATTCTGGAGGCAGAAACAGAGACAAGGAGAATTCGGCAGATTCGCCATGATTATAAAAGCTTGATTTCTAATATCAATGTGATGCTGGAGAAGAAAGAATATGAAAAAATACAGGAGTATTTAGAAGAGATTACAGGATATTATTTGAAGAGTATACCGGAATATATCTGTACGAAAAACTCTTTGCTTGATGCGGCGATTAATACGAAGTTTGCATATTGCAATGAGAATGGAATAGAAACAAGCTGTAAAATAGTGGGTGATTGTAATGGGATTGATGATTTCCAATTAGCAGTGATTGCATTAAATCTTATGGATAATGCTATTGAAGCAAGCGAAAAGGAAATAGAGAAAGAAATTGATTTACAAATGAAGCAGGATGATGAGTATATTCATCTTATCGTAAGAAATCGCATTCGTAATTCTGTATTGGAGAAGAATCCCGAATTGAAGAGTTCTAAGGAAGAGAAAGGACATGGGCTGGGATTGGAGCATGTGAAAAACATCTTGGAAGAAAACAAAGGATTGTGGGAAGTATACGAAGAAAAAGGATGGTTTTGTGTACATGTGATGTTCTTGAAAACAACTAAACGGTTGTAAATTTTTACTATTCAAGGCGTGGAAATAACAGTTTGAGGATGGCTTGTTGAATGATTGAAAAAAATAAATTACTATCATGTCTAGGTGGAGATATGGTAGTAATTTTTTGTTGGAGGTAAATGAAAATGAAGAAAACAATTTTGACTATGTTAAAAAGAGCAATTGAAGAAACCGTAGTAAAAGGTGAAAATCAAGCCTCTGCTTGGGGAGTGTATGAGCCAAAAAGAACGGAAGAGATAGAGAAGGAAATTGAAAGATACATGAAGCAACATGATAGAAAAAATAATAAATAGAATTGTGGATTTTTTAGAAATTGAGAATCTAATAAAACAAGAGCAAGAAGAGTTTTATAGATATGGGAGTGAACTCTTAGTAATGTCTTTGATAAATGGTTTTAGTGTATTGCTCGTAGGCATAGTAACGAAACATTTTATCTTAGCAGTAGTGTATATCTTAATTTTTGCATTTGTTAGGACAGAAATAGGAGGTTTTCATGCATCTACATATTTTCGCTGCTTCAGTTACTACATGTGTATATTTTTCTTTATAATATGTGGTGAGCAAATTTGTCTGCAAATTCAGGTGAAACGAGTGTGGATGATATTGATTAGCGTATGTGTCTTAATATTGGAATTTGCGTTTGCCCCAGTAACTATGAAACGGAAATTGAAAGAAGAGGAAAGAAGGCAGGCAAAAAGAAATGGCATTATAAAGACTTTATTATGCATGGTAATTATGTATGTTAGTTTTGACTTTTATTTGGCGCTTAGTTACGATATTTTTCTTATATTGTGTGTGATTACCGGGTTAATGGTAATCGGAAAATACTCATCTAAAAAGGAGATTACAGGATGTCAATAAAGGAAATTGTGAGTAGATATAAGAAAAGAGTTTTTTTCTTGACGGTATTTATTACATTAGGAGTAGTTGCCAGTAGCGTAAATCCTATGATATATGGTGGGATTATTGATGGGATTACGAACACAGATAAAGAAAAATTTAAAATTTGTCTTATATGTTTTCTGCTTATTCAGGCAGTAATACAAGTGTTTGGTTTATTAGAGACTTATATAGGACAACTAACAGTTACCAAAATTGAAAATGAAATAAAAAGGAATTTGTTCGATAGAATTTTGCGCTTTAAATGTTCGGCATTGGACAGGTATAAGGAAGGGAAATTATTAAATCGTTTGGAATTTGATGCGGATCGTAATCTGTATGTTGATGATTCTGCTATCGGTGATTGCAATTTCCATTATCTTATCTGAAAGAGAACTTTCCACCATCCTAAAAGGAACGGTAGTAAAAGAACGAAGAATCGTTACAGTAAAGGCGCTCATTTTTGTGGCACTAGGAATTTCGATTATGGTTGCTGACATGACACTTGTGTTCCGATGTGAAAATCTGTATATCCAAAATTATTTATTGTTGTTCTTTTATATCGGATTTGGAATTGCTTTCATATTCGGAACAGGATACCTCTTTGAAAAATATAGGAATAGCCGAAGATATTTTCGAAACATTCTCGTGTGGAATGACTTGTACCATTATTTTAATTCCAATAAATATATGGTGTTGATACAAGCCTTTATCGGAGTGATTGTCATATATTTTTCATCCTTCTTTCTTTCGGGAATTATGGGAAATAAGGAAGAAGTATATCCGAATGATATTCTGTGTATCTGTCGAGATGGGAGTATGTTGAAGGAAGAAATGAAGGAGAAGTGGGGGATAGAAGGAATTTCTTTTCCTTTTGTAGAAGTGAATCCGGATTTCGCTGAAGGAAGAATCGGCATCTCTGAAAGCTGTTATCTTCAGGATTTCGGTGAGGAAGCAGGACTCGCAGAAGGGGAAATCATCAGCATATGCGACACAGAGGATATGCAAAGTTTGCTGGATGAGGAAAATGCAGGGAAGAGTAGACAGATATATTTTGAAAATAGAGAAGAGGGAGAGAATTATATCGTTAAGTCCGAGAGAATAGAGCGGCATTTGGGCTTTGGTTTTGGGGGCTTGGTTGTATTTCCGGATGCTGTTTTTGAAAATATAAGACAGGCTACAGGCGAGAAAAAAGAGATGCTGCTTCTGAATGTGGAAGGAAGTAAACTGGATGAAATAACCGTATGGTTGGGAAAGCAGTCGCAAAACGAAGTGGAGACTGTATTTTCTAAGCAGATAGAAAGTGAGAATAGAAAAAGAGAAAACAGTTTAACGATAATCGTTTTAGTCATCACAGATTTTACGATTCTTTTCTTTGGAATGTTTATACAATGGTTAAAAATGTTTTCAAATTCCAAACGGCTGCGGGATAAATACTTATTTTTGAAAACGGCGGGAATGAAAGAAAAGGAACGAAAGAAGACGTTGAAAAGAGAAATCAGTATTCCGATTTGGACAGTCATTTTATGTGCGGGTTTGATTGGCGGAGTTTTTGCCGAGAAGAACTTACATGGTGAATGGAAAATTTTAGTTTTTCTGATATTGGAATACTTTTTGGTTCAATATCTGTTTCTGGAAAGTATGCGGATATGGATTGTGAGAAGAATGGAGGATTGAAAAGCATGAAAGAAGTATTGAAAGTGGAAAATTTGATTCGAAACTACAAGAAGCCGAACAAGAAAGAAGGAGAGGAAGATATCAAAGTCCTGAAAGGAATCGATTTCACGATTCATGAAGGAGAGTTTGTCGGAATCATGGGAAAGTCCGGTTGTGGTAAGACAACACTTTTGAAGGTGCTTGGAATGATTGATTATGCGACGGACGGACATATTTATTTTAATGAGCGGGATGTCAATGATTTATATGGAGATGAATTGGCGGATATCAGACGACAGGATATCGGATTTATTTTTCAGGACTTTTATCTGATGGACAGTCTTTCTGTGAAAGAGAATATTATGCTGCCGATGATTCTCGATAAGGCAGACCCGGCAATCATGAAGAAGAAAGCACAGCAATATGCAGAGCTTTTCGGAATCGAGCATCTGCTGGAGAAGAGCCCTTATGAACTGTCGGGAGGGGAGAAGCAGAGAGTGGCAATCTGTCGCGCCCTTATCAACGACCCGGAACTTATCCTTGCGGACGTAAACTGAACCCCATGTGCTTACTGTACATAGCGTGTACACAGTAGGATTA